>JAEXSY010000333.1 GCA_023440105.1 Bacillota bacterium | reverse complement strand
GGTTAGCTCATAGCCTATGAGCTCCACATTTGCTGACTTTACAGCAGTATCTGCAGCCACTATGCCAGCGGTTAGGCCTATAGTCTCTATTAATCCAAGGCTTTTATTCATGTGCCTGTCACCTCCTATTTATCTACGGCTTTAAAAGGCATTCTTTTAACGAGCCTAGCACTATTGGCACCTAAGCTTCTTATATTTTCTGAACTTAAGTTTATTGCCACTACAAAGAGGGGATATTCTTCCTGGAGCTTTTCATAATGAAGGACAAAGGCGCTTTCCGTAATCCCTAAGCCAACTCCTAGTACAGAGCTCCGACAAGCCTCATAGCCTAGATAAATACTATTTTCACCTTCCTTATAAACAACCTCATAGGGTATTCCCTCTTCTTCAATGCCATGGTAGAGCTCTTTAAGCAGCCTTTCTCTTTTATAATCCTTGCTAACATAAATCTTAATAGAAGGCTTATTCAATTTATCAAATATCATAGCCAACTCTCCCCTTCCGCTGCTGATAGAACAAGGCCTGTAGCAACGGCATTCCTTGGGCCCTCAGTCCCCCTTATATTACCTCTTCCAGATACAATTCTGTATCCTGCTAAAGCATCGGTAACTAACTGAGGAATCTCAAAATCAAGAGCTGAGCCTCCTACCAGCACTACAAATTCTATATCCCTCACATTATTTGTAGGACTTACCTTTGTCAGCGCTCTTACTGCATTAGTTACAAAAACCCTTTCCTTAGCTGTTTTCCTTATAAGCCTTATCTTCTCTATGGAATGATCTCCTTCTAGAGGAATAAGCTCCCCTTCCTTAAGAATAACCACCTTAGAAAACACTTTTGGATCTAAGGGTTTTTCAAAAAATTCCGCTGTGCCATCCTCATGTCTAATATGAAATAAACTTTCAACCTTAGCCAGTGGATATTTTTTGATATCCTCTGCGGTGTTTAAATCCTCAAGACCCATTTCTGATTTGATGAGCATGGTTACCATATTTCCAGCACCGGCCAGATGTATAGAAGTAATTTCTCCTGAAGGAGTAATGATTGATGCATCGGTAGAGCCTGCTCCCATGTCCAATATAGCTAGAGGTTTACTTGTACCTGGTGTAGTGAGGGCACCCCTGATAGCCATATCTGCTTCTATCCCTCCTACAATCACAGAAATATCTATTTTACTGGAAAATTCCTCTGCTATCTTTTCCATCTGAAGCTTATCTGCCTTTACCATGGCTGCAATACCTACAGCACTTTCCTGGGAAAACTCATTAGCTAGGCCTCCCTTAACCTTTTGCGGTGTCATGGTATCTACTGCCAGTAAATCCTGTATCTTTATCACCTTAGGATGCTGTCCTGTAAGCTTAGACATAACCTGTCTAATCTTCTCTAGCATTCCTCCTATATTGGTACCAGCTTCCCCTCGTACATCCACAATGGTATTTGCAGCATTTACTGATGACATTATTCTTTCTGCCCCTTCATCCACATCGATTTTATAGGTCTTTTGGGGAGAAATAATCTCGATAATCCCAGCAGGTATCTTCCTTTCCTTGATATCCCCTTGAGGAGTTTTTATGACTACAGCAGACCTATTACCAATTAATGCTCTGGCTATCGGTACAACCTGCTTTGTCTCCTCTCCATTGAGCTTAAAGAGAGTTGCAATTCCATAAGGATTGGATAATACTTCAACCACTCCTCCTACATTAGCTACCTCCAGAGCACTTTCCATGCCCAAAGGAACCTTTTCTATCAGAGAAACCTCATCAACAATGGGAATCTTCCTTTTCAGCCTATTATTTATTAAAACCCCGTCATCCCTTTGGACTATTGCTCCATTTATATTTACTTGTAAAGAATATCTATTTATCTCCTCTGAGGCTTTTTCAAAGTCTACGGAGGAAGGAATAACAACTATATAATCCTTACCCAGCTCTGCCTCTAAAAGCTTTGAAAATAATATTGTTTTTCCAATACCAACCCCTATGCCACCAGGAGTTGAAGGATTATGACCTATCATGGTGGATTCAGTGATTATTGTTTCTGTTATTGTTTCCATTGCTACATCGCCGATTACAGGAGCTGCTTCATTAACTCTTATTTCATCTAAATCCTCCAGAGCTAGCCCTGCCTTATCCAATGCCTGGGTAAGAGATTTAAAAAGACCACTTATATTTGAGGAAGTTCCCTTTATTCCGGTTGTAGGAACTATACCACTGGACAAAAACTCAACTTTTCTGCCACTAATTCTACCTATTGCCGTTTCAGTGGTTGCATTTCCTATATCAATACCCGCAATAATTTTCATCCCTATCCTCCATTCCTAATATCAATCTTTTCTTAGTCTGCCTCTCTTTTCATAAACCTCTGCAGCTTCTCTTAAAAAAGCAGCATTGATACTGCAGTTGTACTTATCCTGAAGCTCAGCTGCTATCTCATAAAGCTCCTCCTTGGTGGAACGATAAGGCCTTAAAGCATTATATATCTCTAAAACTCTATCATCAGGTACAGCAATGAGCTCTGCAGCTCTTCTCAAATTCCTTGCAAAAGAATCCCTTCCTACAGCTTCAGCTACCTGAGCCTGCATCTCAAGGGTTTCTGGCGCTATTCTCATATCCTCTGCAGTGAGCTGACCCTTTAAAAGCTGGTTAAGATCCATATCTGCAAGCTTCTTTCCCGTTGGTGAATATATCTTTTCAGGGAGCTTTTCTCCTAAGGGATAGTTTTCTCCTGTTATCCTTACTCCCTTAGGAGCCGCAGCAGCTTGTGGGCTTTCCGGCTGTTTCATTGCCTTCATTACCTCTTCAACTATTTGCTTAATCAATAG
>JAEXSY010000322.1 GCA_023440105.1 Bacillota bacterium | reverse complement strand
CTTCAGGGACTTATTGATAACTGGAGAGAGGCTAATCCAAAGATTGTTAAGTTCTGG
This sequence comes from Bacillota bacterium, assembly GCA_023440105.1. Taxonomy (GTDB): domain Bacteria; phylum Bacillota; class Clostridia; order Clostridiales; family Clostridiaceae; genus JAEXZL01. The sequence goes on along the minus strand of JAEXSY010000322.1, from coordinate 7,282 downwards.
TATGAGGTTGAAAAAGCAGCGAAGGATACTATAAAAACCGGAGTAACTAATGAAGTTGGTAGAATACGATTTGAGTATAATTCAGGAGCACTCTTCATTGTTCTTCCTTCAGGAAGAAAGCTGGTCTATTTGAAACCCAAACTGCAGCCTAACAGGTTTGGAAGAATAGGAATCACCTTTGAATGCGTAGGTTCTACTAATAAGTGGGAAAGACAGGAAACCTATTATGGCAGATTAGTTGAAAACATCACACAGGCCGTAGCCAGAGATTTACTGGCAGAAGCTATGCTGAGGCTTGAAAAAGCAGGATATGAGATTGTGGGAAGTGTCCATGATGAGGTTATTGCAGAAGTTCCTGAAGGATTAGGTTCTGTAGAAGAAATGTGCAGGTTAATGTCTGAAAACCCTCCATGGGCAGATGGACTACCTTTAAATGCTGATGGCTATGAGTGTGTTTTTTATATGAAATCCTGAATTTTGGATTTTATTAGAGGTAGTGTGCAAGTAAAAAGTATCAGTAAAAATATAAGAATAAAAAATAATAGTATAACAATATTAGTTTTGGAGGTTTTGATAATGAAGATTTTTAAATTTACAGTTGAGAAAATGGTAGGCTTATTTAATGATATGGAGGTAGAAGAGCTTTCATCGGAACAGATGGACATGCTTCATTTCACTGCCCCCAAGAATATTATTGTAAAAATTGAAGGAGAAGGACTGGTTTTTGAGTTCTTACCAGCTTCAGAGATAGAAAAGTTTGAACTGAAGATGTTGCAGGAAGATAAAGAGGATAATTTTAAGGATTTTAATACCTTTGCAGAATCATTTAGTAATAAAGGATTATCTAGTAATAAAGAGTCATTATGTAGTAAAGGATTAGCTAGTAATAATAAAACATCAAGTAATAATAAAACATCAAGTAATAAAAAACTACACAATATTAATACTCTGGGTGATTTAGAAGAAGCTCCGGAGTTAAATATTGATTTTGATAATTATCAGATTACAAAGATTACTGCAATAAATACTGAAAGCGGGAAGTCACATGTAGCAGGGTTTATTATTGTGAATAATGGTGAACTTGCCATCATAAATAAAATATCCGTTGAGGTAGCTGAGAAATATGGTTTTAAAGAATGCATGAGAGTATTGGCCGATGAAATTTCGTTGGCGAAGAATCTGTATTTTGCTATTTGTAAGGCACTGTTTTATTATTCAGAAAGATTTATGGTCGAAAACAACTATACAACTCCAGTAAAAGGAAGCCAGCTTGAGAGGATTCTTAGAGATGAACTTGACATAGAAATGCCTATTTTTAGAGCACTGGAGTATTCTTTAAAGTCCGATATAGAAACAGATGGAATTGGTAACTTTGAAGCAGGAGACGAAAGATATAAGAATTAACATATTAACATATTAACGTATTACTACACTAAGATTTTAATATACTAAAAATTTTAATATACTAAAAGTCTGTATGAGCAGGCTGATGTACGAGATCAGTCTGCTTAGGGACAGGCTCAAGAGGAGGTTTTAAGGTGACTAAGAATAAAATCCTCTCTCAAACAGATTATAGCACAGATATGGATTCAATTGATATTCCTAGTTGCAGAGATTCTAATTACAGAGATTCTATATATAGAAACTCAAAAAGCAGAGATTCAAATCATGGAGGCTCTATCTTGACAGATTCTATTTGGAAAGATGATTCAAAAAGATTAGTACAGAAGAATGATGACTTTATTGATATAGGAAGGGGATATAAAGATCCCACCGCATGGGAGGCGATAGGACATATTATGAAGGATGGTAATGTTAAAAACAGTAGTAAAAATAAATATAGAAGAAATACAAATCAACCTATCTCATCAAAAATCAAGGGAACATCAATAATTAAAGAAAGTACTATTGAAAATGCATTCAGAAAAGAAGTCAAGAAAAGAGGTGGACTGGCTTTAAAGTTTACCTCCCAAAGCATGAATGGTGTTCCAGATAGGCTTGTTCTTATGCATGGTGGCAGAGCAGCTTTTGTAGAGCTAAAGGCACCAGGGAAGATGATGAGGCCACTTCAGATAAAAAGGAGAGAACAGTTGGAGGCTCTTGGTTTTCCCGTATTCTGTGTAGATAACACTGAGCAGATTAATCAGGTAATTGACGCAATCGAATGTTGGAGATTCGGAAGTGATAAGGAGTCTATAGGTGCCGTAGTTCCAAAGCTTGATAGGGTTAAGCATACAGATAAAAACTCAAGAAGTACAAATAAAAATTCAAGAAGTTCTCATGAAAAGGGTGGTGATAGTGATGCTTAAAAGAGAGGATATGCATGACTATCAGAGATATGCATCAGAATTTTTATTAGAGCATCCCGTTGCCGGATTATTCCTGGAAATGGGACTTGGAAAGTCCATAATAACTCTTACTGCGATTTCAGATTTAATGTTTGACAGGCTTGAAGTGAAGAAGGTGCTTATCATAGCACCTCTTCGTGTAGCGATGAGTACCTGGCCTAATGAGCTTAAAAAGTGGGAGCATCTTAAGTTCTTAGATATATCAGTTGTTATCGGAACACCTGAACAAAGAAAAGCAGCTCTTCGTAAAAACACATTTTTATATTCTATTAATCGAGAAAACGTGGCATGGCTGGTAAAGTATTATGAACAACACAGGCTTCCTTGGGATTTTGATATGGTGGTTATAGATGAGCTCAGTTCCTTTAAAAGTCATAAGAGCATGAGATTCAAGGCTCTCAGGAAGGTAAGACCTAAGATAAAAAGGATTGTAGGTCTTACAGGCACTCCAACTCCTAATGGGCTCATGGATCTGTGGGCAGAGATAGGAATTCTTGATATGGGAGAGAGACTGGGTAAGTTTATAGGAAGGTATAGAGAAGCATACTTTAGAGCTACTAGTATGAATCCAGTAACAGGTATTGTATATAAGTATGAACCGAGAGAGGGTGCTGAGGAGCTTATATATTCGAAGATATCTGATATGTGTATTTCCATGAAGGCTCTGGACTATCTGGATATGCCAGAGTGTATTTATAACCGATATGAGGTGGAGCTGGATAAGAATGAAAGAAAGCTTTATGAGAAGCTTGAAAAGGACCTTCTGATTCCCTTTGAGGGTGGAGACATTGATGCTGTAAATGCTGCATCTTTGAGCAATAAGTTGCTGCAGATGGCCAATGGAGCCGTATATGATGAGAATAAAGCTGTTTGTGAGATTCATAACAGGAAGCTTGAAGCACTGGAGGATTTGATAGAAGCTGCGAACGGAAACACAGTCCTTATAGCTTACTGGTACAGCCATGACAGAGATAGGATATTAAAATACTTTTCTAAACTTAATATAAGAAAATTGAAAAGCAGTAAGGACTTTGAAAATTGGAATAATGGAGATATCCCTGTAGCCTTAATTCATCCTGCATCAGCAGGCCATGGATTGAATATTCAGGATGGAGGCCACATACTCATATGGTTTGGACTTACCTGGAGCCTGGAGCTCTATCAGCAGACCAATGCAAGGCTGTGGAGACAGGGACAGAAGAACTGTGTTGTTATACAGCATATTACTGTTAAAGATTCTATTGATGAAGCTGTTATGGAGGCTCTGGAACATAAGGACTCTGGTCAGGAGAAGCTTATTGAAGCAGTGAGAGCCAGGGTTAGGGTAAACAAGCTTTAATTAAACTTTATATTGAGAAATAAAAAATGTTAACTGAATTGAATAAGAATAAAAGTATTACTTGTTCAAAAGTGTTTAGTGTTTTGAATAGGGGTGAGTGCTAATGGGACGAAAGAAGAAAATTGAGATTACTCCTGATGATTATTTTATTAATATTGCAACAGATATAGCTGATAATTACCATGAAAGGAAACAACATTTAGAAAAGCTGCGAGAAAGCATCGATAAATTTCATGAGTACTCAATTGAAGAATATATACACTTTAAATTTCTTCGTGGAGTATCATACGGTGATAAGGTACAGATAAGTGGAGTTTCTGATTTAGTAGGGGATTTATCTATAACCTGCCAGGAGGATTTAGATAGATTTAATAAAAAGTTACGTTTAGATTTATCTTGGGAGTTTAATGAACTCGACAGCAGATTAAAGGCTTTTGATGAAGGAATGGATATGCTTGAAGGAAGGGTAGCTGTTGTAGCAAGGCAGTTGTTTATTGAGCAAAAGTCATGGAAAACCATTGTAGATGAAAAAGGCCGCCATTTGCATAGAGAGCAGATTAGAAGAGCTAAGGCAGAGGCTATTAACAGGATAGCAGTATGCTTACAGATAGATTCGGATAAAAGGCTTATTAGTATGCTTGTATAGACTATATTGATTGTACTGGTAATATTATCTACTATTTAATAATAATTATTTTTGTGGGTAAATGAGTTATTTTTGTGGGTAAATCGATTTTTTATGTGACAAATTAAAAATAAATGTGGGTGGATTGTGACAATTTAATGTGTTATTATTATAATGGGAATTGAAAGAGAGATTGAAATACTGGCCTATGACTTAGGAAGCATCAGATGTTGGTGCTTCTTTTTGATTACAACAATATAAAGAAATAAATAAAAATCTCAAATAAAAATCCCAAATAAAAAAATTACCCTGTGGTGTTGGTTTTAGAATCAGCATCATGGGGTTTTTTAATGCAAAAAATTAATGTCTAGAATTAATGCCTAGAATTAATATCTAGAATTAACACACAGCAACATTACTTAAAATAGCAAGGAGGATACTATGGGAAGAAAAAATAGAAGAATTGAAGAAAAGCTTTCAAAGCTACCTACTGTAGAAGAGCTTAGAAGAGAGACAAAAAGCTATATAAAAGATAGCAGTAATAATAGAAAAAATAATAATCGTAGTCAGCATATTTTAGAGAAAAGTAATAAAAAGAGTGCTGGTAAAAACTATTCCAGCTCCAAAGATAATGTTAGCACTGGAGATAATAAGTTTTCTCATCATTCTATGGTTATGGAAAAAAGTATTTCCTCTTTAGGGAAAACAGAAAATACTTATTATGATAACGATAGCCTTATACTTCGTGGTTCAATATGGTTAGCTACTCTAGAAACACATATAGGCACAAGTGTACAGGGAGGCTTTAGACCAGTTATAGTTGTAAGCAATGATGTGTGTAATAAGTTTTCAAAAACTGTTACAGTAGTTCCTTTGACTTCAATTATTAAAAGAATGAAGATTCCTACTCATGTGCTGATTCCAGTAACAGAGGAAATGAAGCTGGTAAAACCTACAATGGTAATGGCTGAGCAGGTAATGACAATAGATAAGACCAGTCTTAAAAAATATTTATCAAGAATAAATGATAGGCAGTTGATGGACAGAATTAATAACGCTATCAGGATACAGCTGATGCTATAGTTTAGGAGGTAGTTATGGAAACGGGTATAAAAACAGTTTTTAAAACAAATTTACAAAAGTATGATTACATACCTGCTGAGCTTAAGAAAAAAGGTCAGTTCTGTGTATGGAAGAAAGAAATCAAAGATGGAAAGCCGACAAAAGTACCCTATAACCCAAAAACCGGAGGATACGCACAGGTTAATAACCCTGGTACCTTTGCTTCTTTTGAGGTTGCTTTGAACGCACTTAATAAAGAAAAGAATGGTGTAACATTATATAATGGTATTGGATTTAGGGTAACAGATCCTATTTGTGCTATTGACCTTGATGACTGTTTTGAGGAAGGCTCAAATGAGATTGATATTGAAGGACTTTTAGGGATAATTGGTGATGTTTCTTTAACATTATCGTCTTTATTAAAGCCCTTTGCCTTTGATATAGTATCGACTTGTGAAGGTTGTTATATTGAGAGAAGTCCTTCGGGAAAAGGCCTCAGGATACTTTTGTCAGCGCCGGGATTTAAATTTGATAAAAGCATCTACTATATTAATAATAGAAAGCTTGGACTTGAGGTTTATGTTCCGGGTGTTACTAATAGATTTGTCACACTGACAGGAAAAGTATTTCCTGGAGTTAAATACTGTTCTTTTAATGATAAAATACCACTTGAAGATAAAAGTAAGATATTACAGTTTATATTGGATAAATATATGAAGAGGCCTATAGCTGAGTTGGAAAACACTAAAGTTATAGAGCCTCATTCTTATTTATCTGATGAGGAGATCATTAAGAAGGCATCTGTTTCAGCATCAGGAGAAAAGTTTAAAGCTCTCATACAAGGAGATATATCCGGTTATGACTCAGCTAGTAATGCAGACATGGCTTTATGTTCGTATCTTGCTTTCTGGTGTGGGTGTGATGAGGAACAGATGGACAGGATATTTAGGACATCTGGACTCTATCGTGAAAAGTGGGACCGCAGTCAGAGCGGTTCTACTTATGGAGCATTAACTATAAAAAGAGCAATAAATAGATGCACAGAAATATATAATCCTGTAGCATACTTAGTTGCTCCTGAGGATGAGTTTTTAAAAGAATTAGACAGAGATGAAGAAGAAATATACTTGGGGACGGATGGAGAAATGTGCTCTGAAGTTAATAGCACAGTAGATTGCGATGAAGCTGATAACGATGTGTATAAAACAGCGGCGTTTAAGGATAATAATGATATTTTTGATTTAAAGTCAGTAGAAAGAAAGCTGTTACTGTGTGCTAAGAGGTTTGTAGATGTAAGGCTCATTGATTTGAAGCCTAATAAAAACCCAAGATATCCTTGGACTGAGTTGGGTACGGGCAGGCTTTTTGCAGATTACTACAAGAGAATTGCCAGGTTTGTGATAGAAAGAAACGCTTGGTATGTATTTGATGGGAAGGTGTGGAAGCATGACAGGGGGAATATTCTTGTAATGCTATTAGCAAAGAACCTTGTAGATAATATGCTCAGGTACTGTCCTACTATTGAGAACGAAACTGATAGGTCTGATTATATTGGATTTATCAGGAAGCTTCAGACAAGAAGGAAAAGAGAAATAATGATTAGAGATGCTGAAAGCGAGTACAGCATTAATATTAATGAATTTGATAGGAATAAGCTTTTATTTAACTGTAAAAATGGAACACTTAATTTAGCTACAATGGAGTTTTATAAGCACAGGCCTGAAGATTTTATCACCATGATATCCGGGGTTAATTATGATCCAGCAGCAACTTGTCCGAGATGGAATGAGTTCGTTTCTGAAGTTATGATGAAAGATGAATCTCTAATTTCATACCTGCAGAAGGCACTGGGTTATTCTCTGACTGGGGATACTTCCCTTGAGTGTTTGTTCATACTGTATGGAGCTA
>JAEXSY010000230.1 GCA_023440105.1 Bacillota bacterium | reverse complement strand
CTTGAAACTCCATGATGGGGATTGGAAGAATGAAACTAGTGGTGACTATATAGATAGAAATAAACGACTAGTGGAAGTAAATAATAAAAGAGTATTTATAAATGAGCTATCTGGAATTGGCAGGGCTGTTACAATTGGATTAGGGGCAGGTTTTACATTAGGATTTATTGTAACGCTAGCTCAATCTGGGATATCTACAGAAAATTTAAAGAATGCTGCAAGCATAGGTTTAAAAGTTGGAAGCGAAGGCGCTGCTCTTGGACTAATGAATCATATTGCTTTAAGAGGTATTGGTGAAATAGCAACCAATAGCCTTCAAGGAGTTTTAGGAAACTTAGGGTTGACAATAACTGATAATATTTCTAAGCTCTGTAACATGGCTGTGGGAGGAGCTTTATCAATATTAATTTTTTCTGTGTACCAATTTACAAAGTTAAAGATATTAGGATTTCAAACAAGAGAATGCTTATTACGAATTGGAAGCTTAGCTCTATTTTCTGGAGCTACGCTCGTAATATCCATTATTGCACAAGGGGTATGGGGAGGATATGCTGGTTTTATTGTATCCCTTGGAGTAGCCTTTTTAGCTACGGTTTACAAAGCTATAGATAGCCAGCACAGTAAGAATATTGAAGAGAAGGTTCGTATATATGCTATACAAAAAAGTGAACCTATTCTAATAGAGGTGTAAAGTGAATTATTCTGTATTTATAGAAGCGATTGAAAATCAAGATGATAGAAATATAATTGGTAAGACACATAGAAATATTTCTGATATTCCAGTACAATTACTGGATTTTTATAACCAATATGATCCGATAGATGTAGAAATTATTATGCAGGATCTGTCGACAATAAAATTATATTCATATTCTTCTTTAAAAGAATTACAAAGAGAATACTATCTTGGAGAAGAGTACTTTATTTTTGCTACTATGAACGGTGATCCAATAGCTTTACATGACCAGAATGTTGTGCTTGTATTACATGGCACCAAAGAAAGAATAATTGAATTAATGGCCAACAGCTTTGATATATTTTTATATGATTTAATACAGACTATGAAAGTTATAAATTGATAAAGCTAACATAAGCATTAGGTTGCTGACAAAGTCGGCAACCTTATTTATTTTAAGATGTAAATTGAAAACTAACTTCCGTTTATATTCATAAACAGAAGTTAGTTTTTTAAAAGTATTTGATATAATTAATTGATATTTGTCCTGAGCATATTAGGGGGACTAATTATGTCAGATAACAATGTATGTGTAGAAAGATAGCTTTCTTCGAATCGCAGTAAGGAATATATATAATGTCTGTTAATAAGACCACTCTTGCTCCATGCTCCTTAAATTCACAATTCAGAAGATTTTTAGCTATATTACTTATTTTCAAAGCCTTTGCCATTCTTCGGTAAAGGTTTGCTTTTCGTATAGGATATTTCAAAGAAGCATCTGTTGGGTTATTTTGAACTTTTCTTCTGGTTTTCATTGAACTTCCATTGTGTCTGCCGGTTTAGAAAATTGATTTTTTAAAAACATTCATTTTCTCGGGCTGACTTTCTTTACGTATGGATTCTTCAATAGAGCATCTAATTACTCATCTGTAAAATAATTCCTGCCTATAGTAATCAGCTCCTTTAAAATAGCTTACAAGAAAAAACACCCTGTAAAACAGAATCCGTTTAAAATGGTACTTTGTACGTTTTTTTACGACTGTCTATTTTATGGGTCTATTTTAACTAGCTAAGGCTAGTCTTTTTTTTATAAGAAGAAAATTTCCTTAGACCCAATTTTGCTCCATGTAGTGTGCATTAATAGTACCCATAATCTTTTGAGTATAGTTAAAATCTTCTGTATAATTGTGCTTGTAAAGGTTTAATTTACCAAAGTTAAGATGAAGCATCAGGGAGGTATATATGCAGAAGGATGTTATCCAAAGGGAATTAGTTTTAGTTGATGTTGAAGCAAATAATTATGAAGATGTATTTAAAAAGTTTTACAACAGATTGCAGGGCTTAGGTTATGTTAGGGATAGCTTCCTGGAGGCTATAAAGGTAAGGGAGAAGGAGTTTCCTACGGCATTACCAATAGAGCCCTATCCTGTGGCTATACCCCATGTGGATCCAGAGCATATTAATAAGCCATTTATTTCTGTTGCTAGGCTTAGGAATACAGTAAAATGGGCAGAAATGGCCAATAATGATGTGCTTCATGATGTAAAGTATATATTTATGCTGGGCTTTCAGCATTCTGACGAGCATATAAGAGAGCTTCAAGTGCTTGTGGCAAACTTTCAGCGAAAGGACTGGATGGATAAGCTCTCAAAAGCAAAAAATGAGGAGGAATTCTATGAGGGTCTCTTAGAAATCGATTGGTCTCAAGGCTTATAAATAAAAAATATTAGGAGGGTAATGAATATGAAGACTGTTATTGTAGCTTGTGGTAGTGGTGTTGCTACCTCTCAGACTGTAGCTTCAAAGGTTAATCGTCTATTAAAAGAAAGAAAGGTTGATGCCAAGGTTGAGGCAGTAGATTTAAAATCAGTTGACAGATATCTAAAGGACGCCTGTGCCTATATATCTATTACAAAAAACACAAAGACTTATAATGTTCCTGTTATTAATGGTATTGCTTTTTTGACAGGTGTAGGTCAGGAAAAAGAGCTTACAAAACTGATAGAAGCTATCAATGGCTGTAAGTAAAAATAAAAAGGGCTAATATAAATCAATAGAAGGAGAGGATGATATCTATGGAAATATTAAGTAATATAGTAAACAGCTTGTTATCCTTAGGTGCTGCGGTTTTCGTTCCCATAATTATGATTATTGCAGGTATAATAGTAGGAATGAAAATCAAAGATGCCATCAGTGCAGGTATAACCCTTGGTGTGGCCTTTACGGGCATGTCCTTACTTATAAACTTTATGGGTAGTATTATTAGTCCTGCTGCAGAAGCCATGCTTGAAAATTCAGGAATTAGCCTTCCTATTTTAGATGGTGGATGGACTACGATGTCTACTATTTCCTGGGCCTGGCCATATGCCTTTATTATGTTCCCCTTATTAATAGTCATAAATATTATTATGATAGTGTTGAGAAAAACGAAGGTGTTCAATGCTGATCTTTGGAACGTTTGGGGAAAAATTTTCACAGCAGTAGCTGTAGCTGCTATAACAAAGAATATTCTAATTGCCTTTGCAGTAGCAGCAGTTCAAATTGTGCTTGAGCTTATAATAGCTGATGCTTATCAGCATAGAATAGAGAAACTTTCCGGTATCCCTGGTGTAACCTGTACTCATAAGATGGTATTTTTGGGAGCTATATTCTATCCTATTGATTTACTATTAAGAAAGATTCCAGCTTTGAATAAACCCATGGATGCAGAAGCTTTAAAGGAGAGAGTGGGAATATTTGCTGAAAATCATGTTTTAGGATTTATCTTAGGAGTGGTATTTGGTATTTTAGGAAGATATAACGTAGCTAATACCATGATATTAGGAGTTCAGTGTGCTGCCTCCTTGACTTTATTCCCGGTAATTTCAAAATACTTTATGCAGGCACTTGCACCAATTTCTGAGCAGGTGAGCGAGTATATGAATAAGAGATTTCAGGGAAGAGAGCTGGTGGTTGGCCTGGATTGGCCTTTCTTAGGAGGTGCCAATGAAATATGGTTGGCGGTTATATTTAATATACCAATAACTCTTTTATACGCATTATTCCTTCCAGGAAATGAAATCTTGCCCTTTGCTGGTATTATTAATATAGCTATTGCAGTACCTGCCTTTTTAGTAACAGGAGGTAATATAATCAGGATGTTTATATTATGTATAATCGGATCGCCTATATTCTTATGGGTAGGAACAGCCTTTGCTACCTTCATGACAGACTTAGCTAACTCTACTGGAGCTGTAGCCCTGGAAGCTGGCCAGCTCATTTCCAATAGTAATATTGATGGACCGGTTATCACCTATGCATTATCCCACGTATTTAAGATATTTACCGATGGAAACATCTTTCCTCTCATAGTGCTTATATTGTGGACAATGGGCTTCATTCTTCTTCATAGAGATCTTAAAAAGGAAGAAGCTGCTGATAAAACTATTGAGGAGGAAGCAGATATAACAGTTCCAG
>JAEXSY010000264.1 GCA_023440105.1 Bacillota bacterium | reverse complement strand
ACCGTATCCTTAGCTGCTCAGCTTATTAAGACTGGTGATGTGGATGTTGTAGTTGCTGGAGGTACAGAGAATATGTCTCAAGGACCATACTTGCTTAACGGAGCAAGATGGGGGCAGAGAATGGGTGATGGAAAAACGGTGGATGCCATGGTGAATGACGCCCTAACCGATGCTTTTAGCAAAGTTCATATGGGTATTACAGCTGAAAATATAGCCGAGCAGTGGGGAATTACTAGAGAGGAACAGGACATATTTTCAGTAAACTCACAGTCTAAGGCAGAGAATGCTATAAAATCTGGTAAGTTTAAGGATGAAATTGTTAAAGTAGAAATTCCACAGAGAAAGGGAGAACTTAAGATTTTTGATACCGATGAGTTCCCTAGGTTTGAAGCTAATATTGAAGGACTTTCAAAATTAAAGCCAGCCTTTAAAAAAGATGGAACTGTTACAGCAGGTAATGCTTCAGGTATCAATGATGGAGCAGCAGCCCTAGTTATAATGAGTGCAGAAAGAGCAAGAGAACTTGGAATAAAGCCCTTGGCAAAGATAGTTTCCTATGGTTCTAAGGGATTAGATCCTTCCATTATGGGTTATGGACCTTTCTATGCTACAAAGGCAGCATTGGAGAAGGCTAATATGACTGTACAAGATTTGGATTTAATTGAAGCCAACGAAGCCTTTGCATCTCAGAGCATAGCTGTAGCTAGGGACTTAAAATTTGATATGACAAAGGTGAATGTTAATGGTGGTGCTATAGCTATAGGACATCCAGTAGGAGCTTCCGGTGCAAGAATACTTGTAACTCTTCTTTATGAAATGGAAAAAAGAAACGCCAAGAAAGGACTTGCTACTCTCTGCATAGGTGGAGGTATGGGTACTGCCCTTATAGTAGAAAGAGAATAGATAAAGATCATAGATTGATAAGTTAATAACCTATACTTCTTAAATAATAATTATAGGAGGATTATCCCGTGGAGTATAAGAATGTTCTTCTTGAAAAAGAAGGAAATATAGCAGTAGTAACAATTAATAGACCTAAGGCTTTAAATGCTTTAAACAGTGAGACATTAGTAGACTTAAATGCTGTTATTGAAGACCTTGAAAATGATGACAATATATATGTAGTTATTTTAACTGGAGCAGGACAAAAGGCCTTTGTTGCGGGAGCTGATATTACAGAAATGAAAGATCTCTCAGTACAGGAGGGAAGAAAGTTTTCTAACCTTGGAAATAAAGTTTTCAGAAGATTGGAAAATATAGAAAAACCTATAATAGCAGCTGTGGGAGGCTTTGCCTTAGGCGGAGGTTGTGAGTTATCTCTAGCCTGTGATATTAGGATAGCTTCAGAGAAGGCTAAATTTGGACAGCCTGAAGTAGGTCTTGGAATCACTCCTGGCTTTGGAGGAACTCAGCGTCTAGCAAGAGTAGTAGGTCTGGGTATGGCCAAGGAAATGATCTACACCGGTAAGGTAATTAAGGCAGAGGAAGCTCTAAGGATAGGGCTTGTTAATAGAGTTGTAGCTCCTGAAAGCTTAATGGAAGAAGCTACAACCCTTGCTTTAACCATCGCTAATCAGGCGCCTATTGCTGTGAAGCTCAGCAAAGCAGCTATCAATAGAGGAATGCAGATGGATATAGATACCGCTATAAGCTTTGAAGCTGAGGTCTTTGGTGAATGCTTTGCCTCACAAGATCAAAAAGAGGGAATGACTGCTTTTGTAGAAAAGAGAGCGGAAAAGAACTTTCAAAATAAATAGCTACTTAAATAGGAGGTAAAATAAATGGAGTTTGCTTTATCTAAAGAACAAGAATTAATAAAACAGATGGTTAGAGAATTTGCACAGAATGAAGTTGCACCCATTGCTGCAGAAATTGATGAATCTGAAAGATTTCCTCAGGAAACAGTGGAGAAGATGGCAAGGTGTGGCCTTATGGGCATTCCCTTTGCTAAGGAATATGGTGGTGCAGCGGGAGACTATTTATCCTATATACTTGCAGTAGAAGAGCTTTCAAAGGCTTGCGGAACCACAGGGGTTATTCTATCTGCTCATGTATCCTTATGTGCAGGGCTTATCGACTCTTTCGGCACTCCAGCACAGAAGGAAAAATACTTAAAGCCACTAGCTACAGGAGAAAAGATTGGTGCCTTTGGTCTTACAGAGCCTAACGCCGGTACTGATGCCGCAGGACAGCAGACAGTGGCAAGGCTTGAAGGAGATAACTATGTACTTAATGGTTCAAAAATATTTATCACCAATGGAGGATTTGCAGATACCTTTATTATCTTTGCAATGACTGACCGTTCCAAAGGTACTAAGGGAATAAGTGCCTTTATAGTAGAAAAGAGCTTCCCTGGCTTTTCCATAGGTAAGATAGAGGATAAGCTAGGTATAAGAGCTTCCTCCACCGCAGAGCTTATCATGGAGAACTGCATAGTTCCTAAGGAAAATTTAATAGGCAAAGAGGGCAAGGGTTTTGGTATAGCCATGAAGACCCTTGATGGAGGTAGAATAGGT
>JAEXSY010000227.1 GCA_023440105.1 Bacillota bacterium | reverse complement strand
GTGTTTTTAATAGCTGGTAAGGTTCTTACCTTATATTCTAACGATAGCTTAGTTATTGCTGCCGGAGTCAATAGATTAAAATTTATCTTAATTCCGTACTTTCTTTGTGGCCTTATGGATTTAATGGTAGGAGCTTTAAGAGGTGTAGGCTATTCCGTAATGCCCATGATAGTAGCTTTAATTGGAGCCTGTGCCTTTAGGATTGTGTGGGTATTAACGATATTTAAGGTAGTAGGTACAATAGAAAGCTTATATATATCCTATCCTATAAGCTGGGGAATCACTTTTATGACTCATATACTTTGCTGGTTTATAGTAGCTAGAAGAAGGTTATCTAGAATGAAAGAAATAGAAATGAAATAATGATTGGATATATTAGATATAAAAAGATTTAATATAGGGGAAATGTTCTTCCTGATGAGACCTACGGCAAAATTATGCACCCTTTGCTGCAGGAATTGACCCTTCCCACCGGTACAGATGATTTTAAGCTACTCATGCTCTGTGTGGGAAGACCTGATGATGTCTGCGGTGATGTGACATATAAGCTCCATGATTTTATGACAGCAAAGGGAATTAACCATATTTTCTATGATGTTGAAGGAGGCCATCAGAACACTGTATGGCAGAATGCACTTTACAATTTTGCAAAAAAGATATTTATAGAAAATAATTAATAGGGTTGCCCCGTATACTTATTTAATTATTAGGTAAAAAAGAAAAGCCAATGAAGGCTAAAATTATAAAAATTATAGCTGTTAGTAATAATATTATAATCATAGGACTTTTAACAAATCTTAGAACATAGCTTTCCTTTGGATTCTCAGGATTATAGTAAACATCTAATTCAGTGCCAACAGGAAATTTATCTTTTAATGGATTAGTGGATATATGAGCATTTCTATTAATATTTAAATTAGTATCCTCTGCATTGTTATTAACTTCTGATTTAACATTATTTAAAGAAGATGATTTGCTGACAATCCATCCATATTTCAATCTTTGAGTATAGCTTATATTGTTAACTGCATATTCAACTATTGGAAAATACACACCATTGTTACCCCACAAGGTATATTTTATAACCTTTCCTTTTACCACTTCATTGCATCTTTTTATGGTAGCACTGTCTTTATATATAAACATTAATGAAATTAATAATAAGATCAATCCTATAGCAAAAAAAATTATAAAGAATAAAATATTGATTTTCATAAAAATATACCACCTTTCTTTTACTTATTTTATCACAGAAATGGTATATTTTTTCTTTTTTAACTTAAAAATATTCTGATGGGTTACTGGATTTTACTTGCATTCATGGTAGTGAAATAATTATCCAGATGTATCTTATGAGCAATGGTAATAATAATGTTTCTAAGCAATATTCTATCTTCAGAATCCTGATGATCTATTTTATCTTGAGCATCTTTAATCCCGAATATCTGGTGTATGATGCTTTCAAACTCTGAACAAAAATAGTTATAAGCTGTATGGCTTTCATAAGTTTGTTTCTGCTTCTCCAATAGAATACCGATATTATCTAAAGATAATACTGTTTTTGAAATTGCTATGAATATTAAGTATGCAATCTGTTCTCTATAATATTGCTTCTTAATAGGATTAGAGATTAGCTTTTTCTTCACATAGTTACTTATCATAGAACCAGTTATGGTAATATCCTGCAAGGGTTCTAAATACTCGCTGATATATTTTGTTGTCTGCTCCAAATAAAGACCTACATTAGGAATTTCATCATATCTAGGTAATCGAAAGTCCTGAATGGAGGCTGGAACCTTTTCTTCCATTCTTTTTTTCATAGAGTTATTTACCTTTCTTTATGTATCTATTCTTTTATTATTTTATATATAACCAATTTTAAAGTCAATAAAAAGCCTATAAAGACATGTTTAAAAATCCTTGACAGGTTATTGGAAAACCTATATCATAATACTAAATAGGTTTTTAAAAAACCGTTCATAGGATATATGAAAATTTATATATTTTGAATATACAATGATAGGAGGAAGATACATGGATAAAATTCATGAGGCTGGAAAGAAATTAAAAGGTGAGGGATATTCTTATGAAGTAAGAAAAGCAAATTTTTCAGTTAAGGATCCAGGCAGTGCACTGACACATTTTATTGCACTTATAGCAGCGATTTTAGGAACTCCTACTTTATTAATTCATGGAAGAGCTCAAGGAGCCAGTAATATATCATTAATCAGCCTTGGCATATTTATGCTCAGCATGATATTGCTATATGGAGCTAGTACTACTTATCACACCTTCGATGTTTCAGAGAAGATAAACAAAATTCTAAGAAAAGTAGATCATATGATGATTTTTATCCTTATTGCCGGCTCTTATACTCCAGTCTGTCTCATTGGAATAGGAGGTAAAACAGGAAGGCTTCTGCTCATTTTAGTTTGGTCTATTGCTATAGCGGGTATTATTCTCAAAGGCTTCTGGATTACCTGCCCTAAATGGTTTTCCTCTGTTATATATATCGGAATGGGATGGGTTTGCTTATTAGCTTTCCCTGAACTTTTAGAGAAGCTGCCAACGGAAGCGTTTCTATGGCTGCTAGTTGGAGGAGTTATTTATTCAATTGGTGGTATAATTTACGCATTAAAGCTGCCTATCTTTAATAAAAGGTTCCCTTACTTCGGTTCCCATGAGATATTTCACTTATTTGTAATGGGTGGTAGCTTGTGTCATTATATTATGATGTTTAAATATCTTACAGCAATGTAAAAACAATAAGATAGGTCACCCAGAGCTTAAGAAATTACCCTATTTGTAAGTGATTTTAACTAAGTTTTTGTATATTTTAAGATAAATATATTATAATGTAATTTAGTTAAAATAAAAGATTGAAAGGGTGATAGCATGAAAATCAGAATAGGAATCGCTGGGTATGGAAACCTCGGGCGAGGAGTAGAAATGGCAGTAGCAAAAAATGAAGATATGGAGCTTGTAGGTGTATTTACCAGAAGGAACCCTTCTGCTATAAAAACATATACAAATGTACCTGTATATCCTATAGGTAAAGCAAAGGATATGCAGTCTCAGATTGATGTTATGATTCTTTGTGGAGGCAGTGCAAAGGATCTTCCAGAGCAAACTCCAGAACTAGTAAGATACTTTAATGTAGTTGATAGCTATGATACTCATGCTGAGATACCGAAGCATTTTGAAGCTGTAGATAAGGCAGCTAAGGAAAGCAAAAAGGTGGGTATTATTTCTGTAGGCTGGGATCCAGGACTTTTTTCTCTTAACAGATTACTGGGGCAAGCGATCTTACCTGGTGGAAATGATTATACCTTCTGGGGAAAGGGAGTAAGTCAGGGGCATTCCGATGCCATTAGAAGAATAGCTGGAGTTTTGGATGCCCGTCAGTATACAATTCCTGTGGAGGAAGCAGTAAATAAAGTACGAAATGGTGAGAACCCATCCCTTTCTACTGGTGACAAGCATTTGAG
>JAEXSY010000172.1 GCA_023440105.1 Bacillota bacterium | reverse complement strand
AATTAGAACAATATAGGAATCTATTCCTAGCATACTTTATTTTTCTACTTTTCTCAATATCGTCATTATCTATTTGCAAGAATTTTTGACTGTCTAGCTATTTAAGTTATAGCTTATAAACAATTATTGGGTATCTTTTTTCTTTCATCTAGTCTGTAAATTAAAAGAATCTTCTGATAAAATTATAGTTAATGAAAGTATTTTACTATGAGCGATATATAGTAGAGAAAGGTTAATGAAAAAATGGGAGAGTATTCAGAAGTTAAGGATCTTAAACCTAAGAAGAGAAGTGCTCTTAGGCTTAAAGCTGGAAGGACTTACTATACCTTGAGAAGATATTTAAGCTGGTATACAAGAAAGGATTTTGCTGAAGAAAAAAGCCAAAGGCAATTAGAGTACTGCTACTTTAGTCATAAAACGCCTCTCCTCAGAAGACTAAAGGATGTAGACATGAAGTATCAGTACAATAAAATAGTGAATCTAGGGATAGCAGCTCCAAAAGTGGATGGGATTCTGCTAAAGCCTGGAGAAACCTTCAGCTATTGGAGGCTTATAGGAAAGCCGAGCTATAAAAAGGGTTATAAGGACGGATTGATATTAGACAGTGGGGGTTTTTCTGCCGGAGTAGGTGGAGGACTTTGTCAGCTGTCTAATTTAATATACTGGATGACCCTTCATACCCCTCTTACGGTAGTAGAGAGATTTAGACATACCTTTGATGTATTTCCTGACTCTAACAGGACGCAGCCCTTTGGCAGTGGGGCAACCTGTGTATATCCTTATAGAGATTTAATGATACGGAATGATACTAATTCGCTGTTTCAGCTTAAGGTGTGGGTAACAAAAGAGGAGCTATGCGGTCAGTGGCTATCTTCTCAGGAGCCATTATACCACTATAGGGTTATTGAAAAGAACCATTCTATGAAGAGTCAATGGTGGGGAGCTTATACAAGGCATAATGAAATCTATAGGGAGAAGTATGATTATCAAGGGGCTTTTCTAGGAGAAGAGTACATTACTGAAAATCATGCACTTATGATGTACGAGCCTTTTATTGAAGGACAAGCCCCACAAGATAGTATTTAATGAGTAGTACTAACATTTCGTTATTTTAGAGAATAATATTGAAAATATATTGTTCGCTATTTAGGGAATAAAATTGAAAATGTATGATTTTTAAAAGGACCAAATAAATGGTCCTTTTCTTTAGGCACAGTAATAGTAATATCCTTAAAGGTATATGGATTTTCTAAAACTTTTTATAAAGAGAAAATATATCTAAGAGCCCTGCTTATAGAAGTGATTACCACAGAACCGTGGTTTTCTTCTGGTGCTACATACAAGCTGCAGTTTTCGTTGAAGCTTTTGATTTTATCAAAGATTTTCTCGGCTCCAGGAATCATATGACCTTCTTTTTCTCCCACCCCTATAAATATATTTTTATGGCAATGGGACAAGTCAGGGAGGGATAATAATTCATCATTATTCCACCATACAGAAGGGCTGAAGGAGATAATATTCTTATAGATGCTTGTGCCGTTTAATAAGTCCCAAAGTACATAGTAGCCACTTAGGGAATGGCCTATAATTGTAAGGTTCTCCTGATCAAATTTTACATTGTCTTTTATCAGGGGAAGGAGCTCTTCTCTTATAAAAGAATTGAAGGCAAGACTTCCACCTAATTCCTTTGGAATCTTAAACTTGCTGTGTTCTGGATGGATATATTCCTTTGCAGGAGCTGTAAAATCCAAAAATCTCTTTTCCTTCTTCTCAAACTCCTGATGGGCTATTCCTACTACTACAGAAGAGTTGATTCCTGTCTTTTGGGATACGGCGCTCTGCTGCTTGATGCAGCTTTTAACAATTTCAAAGTTGTTTCCGCCATCTAATACTATGATTAATGGTAAGTAATTGTTTTTAGCGTATTCTGGAGCGTAAAGCTTTATTTCATAAAAGCTATCAGTATAATTTGATTTTATAGTAAGATTATTCATAAGTTACCTCTTTTATGTTAATATTACATCATAGTATAGAACAATAAGAAGAAAGGGTCAATACAAATGAAAAAGAGTATCAATTGGTTGATTGAATATTTTTCTCAAAACTCCATGGAATTTGTTAATAGCTTTAAAGGTAGTCTATCTCCCAATTCTAAGGAGCTTAACATAAAGTCTTCTGAAGAATTATGTACCCTAGTAATACCAGTAAGAGGGGATGGCTTCTTCTTTATAAAAGATAAATGCTACCACTTCAATGAAAAAACAATACTCCATTATGGTTCGAGCCTTGATGTGAGAGTTGAGGCAGGAGATAAGGGTTTTGAGTATTATGTGATTCATTATAGAAATATAATATTGACTGAAGACTTCAAGGATATACAGAAGGACTCCTTTTATATAGAAATTTGGGACAAGAAATCCTTAATAAAATTCTGTGAAAACATCTGTTGTAAGGTAGCCTGCATGGATAACTATGGGAGGTTCTGCTGTAAGGTAGAATTTATAAACTTAATTAACTTCCTCATCAATAGTGTAAGAATGCATCAGGATAATCATAGGCTAAAGCTAGTCCATAAGGCTGTGGAATATATTAAGAATAATTATGATAAAGGCATGTCTGTCTCGGAGCTTTCGGAGCTTATGGAAATGGACAGGAGAAGATTTAGTGAAGTATTTCAGGAAGCGACAGGACAATCCCCTATAAAATACATTCAAAGCTACAGGCTGAAGAAGGCTAAGGAGCTT
>JAEXSY010000158.1 GCA_023440105.1 Bacillota bacterium | reverse complement strand
TACCAGCAGAAGGACTTCTTTGATATTATGTATCAAGGGCTTCAGGCGAAAATGCGTATTATGAGGCAGTATCCACATTTGGGTGCCTTTGTGATAAAAGCCTATTATGAGAAGGATCCAGCTGTTTGCCAGGATATACAAAAAAGTGTAGAGAAGAATGTCGCAGATAAAGCTAATGCAAAGCTACTGAAGATAGATCCCGAGCAGTTTGTACCAGGAATTGACCTAGAAATGATGTACCAGGATATGTACCTAGCATCCCAAGGTTATCTGTGGGAAAAGCTCCAGCGGGGTAATATAGACATAGACCAAATGGAAAAGGATTTTATCAGGATGATAGAATTCTGGAAGAAAATCTATCTAAGAAAAGAGGAATAATATGGATGCCATAAAAACAACCAATCTGACCAAGTTTTACGGCAAGGCTCGCGGGATCATGGATTTGAATCTCACTATTTCAGAAGGTGAATTCTTTGGCTTCATTGGCCCTAATGGTGCAGGAAAAAGCACTACCATAAGAACCCTCCTTGGTTTAATCTCTCCTACCAGCGGCAATGGGGAAATTTTCGGCCTAGACATCATAAAACACAAGGAGGAAATCCTATCCTCTGTAGGCTACCTTCCCTCAGAAGCAGTATTCTATTCCGGTATGAAGGTTCGAGATGTGCTGAAGCTGTCAGCGGACATGAGAAAAACAGATTGCAAAGAAGAGTCTAATATCCTATGCGAAAGATTGCAGCTGGATACATCACGAAAAGTTGATGAATTATCCTTCGGTAACCGTAAAAAGGTGGCTATCGTATGTGCTCTTCAGCATAATCCTAAATTGCTAATCTTGGATGAACCCACCAGTGGCCTTGACCCCTTGATGCAGAGAGAATTCTTCTCTATACTCCGGGAGCGTAATAAGGCTGGAGTAACTATATTCTTATCCTCCCATGTGCTTTCAGAAATTCAGCGCAACTGTCAAAGAGCTGCCATCATAAGGGAAGGCAAGCTTATAGCCTGTGATAGTGTGGAGGCTCTAGCTAAGACTAATGCTAAACGTGTCACTGTTCACGGAGACATTAATCTGGAAAAGCTTTCTGGCATTCGTGATAAACAGGTATCGGAAGGCGGCATCAATTTCCTTTATAGCTGTGACATTAATCACTTGCTGCAGTGCTTATCGTCAAGTCACATTACCGACTTAGCTGTAGCGGAGCCTGATCTAGAAGAAATCTTTATGCACTACTACTCAGATGGAGGTGAAGAATAATGACCCTCACTAAACATGAACTGAAACAAGGACTAAGCTCCCTTATTATTTGGACAACTTCCATAGCTTTTCTCATAGTAATTTGTGTGCTGATGTTTCCTGAAATGAAAGATGAAATGGATGGTATAAACGATATGTTTTCCTCCATGGGATCCTTCACAGAGGCCTTTGGCATGGACAGGATCAGCTTTGGAACCCTCGTAGGCTTTTATACATTGGAGGCTGGTAATATTTTAGGCTTAGGGGGAGCATTCTTTGCTGCACTCATATCCATAACTATCCTTGCCAAGGAAGAAAAGGATAGGACAGCAGAATTTCTTCTATCCCATCCTGTAAGCAGAGTAAGAATTATCACTGAGAAGCTCGCAGCCTTGCTCCTTCAAATCCTTATAATGAATGTGATCATTTGGGCTCTTTCTGTGGCCTCTATCGCCATAATTGGTGAGGAAATCCCCTGGAAAGAAATTAATTTGCTTCATCTGTCCTATTTATTCCTTCAAATAGAGCTTGTTGGAATTTGCTTCGGAATTTCTGCTTTTCTTCGCAGAGGAGGCCTTGGTATCGGCTTAGGTATTGCAGCAATGATGTATTTCCTAAATATCATCGCCAATATTTCTGATAGTGCAGAATTCTTGAAATATATCACACCCTTTGGGTATACAGAGGGAGCAGATATTGTCACAAATGGTAGCCTGGACTTTGCTATGGTGTCCCTTGGAATGTTGTATGCTGCTATAGGAATAGCTGCTGCTTATTGGAAGTATAGTAAAAAGGACATACAGTAAAGGTTTGAATTATATAAAAAAATAGCATGACTGGAAGGCCATGCCGTATTTTAAACTATCACGGATTTTGTAACCCCCAGCAATTGATGCTGGGGTATTTATTGTTATGTTATCTTATTCTAATTCAAAGGCACCTGTATAGAGCTGATAGTACTTTCCTCTTTCCTCAAGGAGCTTTTCATGGGTTCCTCTTTCTATGATTCTTCCCTTTTCCAGCACCATGATTACATCAGAGTTTTTAACAGTGGATAATCTGTGGGCGATAACAAATACTGTCCTGCCATACATAAGAGAGTCCATACCTCTCTGAACTATTGCCTCAGTACGGGTATCTATAGAAGAGGTAGCCTCATCAAGGATCATAACTGGTGGATCTGCTACAGCACAGCGGGCTATGGCTATAAGCTGTCTCTGTCCCTGAGATAGATTAGCTCCATTTCCTGAGAGCATTGTGTCGTAGCCTTCTGGGAGACGGGTAATAAAGTCATGGGCTCCTGCCAGCTTAGCAGCAGCAATACATTCCTCATCGCTAGCCTCGAGATAGCCATAGCGTATATTGTCCATAACAGTCCCTGTAAAGAGATTGGTATCCTGAAGAACTATACCCAGGGAACGTCTTAAATCTGCCTTCTTTATTTTATTTATGTTGATACCATCATAGCGGATCTTTCCATCAGCTATGTCATAAAAGCGATTTATAAGGTTGGTTATGGTGGTTTTACCTGCTCCCGTAGCACCTACAAAGGCCACCTTCTGACCTGGCTCAGCATAGAGGTTTATATCATGAAGAACAACCTTTCCTTCCTCGTATCCAAAGTCCACATCCTGCATCCTTACATCACCAGTAACCTTGGTGTAGGTTACTGTTCCATCACTGTGAGGATGCTTCCAGGCCCACATTTCTGTCCTTTCACTGCATTCTACCATTTGTCCATCTACTATTTTGACGTTTACTAGGGTTACATAACCATCGTCAATCTCTGGCTTCTCATCGATTAAGGTGAATACCCTCTCAGCGCCAGCCATGGCCATAATAACAGAGCTAAGCTGCTGTGAAACTTGGCTTACATTGCCAGAAAACTGCTTGGTCATATTGAGGAAGGGGACTAAGATACTGATTCCTATAGGAAGGCCTGATATACTGAAATTGTCGACTCCAGCGATTATCATAAGACCACCAGCAAGAGCAACTACAACATACAATACATTACCCACGTTGTTGAGTATAGGCATTAGGGCATTAGCATATTTATGAGCCTTCCTTGAATCTTCATAAAGGGCATCATTTATTTTATTAAACTCCAGCTCACATTCCTTCTCATGGCAGAAAACCTTAACTACCTTCTGGCCATTCATAATTTCCTCAACATACGCTTCAGTATGTCCTAGAGCCTTCTGCTGACGTACAAAGTACTTGGAGGATCCTCCTCCGATTTTTTTAGCCAGCTTAACCATTAATATAACACCAGCTAAAATGATAAGAGCCAGCCATATGCTGTAATATATCATTATGCAGAATACCGTGGTTACAGTAATAGCTGAGGTAAGGAGCTGAGGAAGGCTCTGAGATACCATCTGTCTTAAGGTATCGATATCGTTAGTGTAATAGCTCATTATATCCCCGTGTCCATTTTCGTCAAAATATCTAACAGGTAGATTCTGCATACCATTAAACATTTTTTCCCTGAGCTTTTTTAGGAAACCCTGAGTTATTATAGCCATCATCCTTGTATAGGTAAATGCAGCAATCAGTGACAGTATGTATAATACTAGAAGAATAGCTGCTATCTTAAAAATCTTACCAGATACTGAGCTCCAGTCGCCAGTTTCCCAACTATTTTCTACTATTGCAATTACATTCTGCATGAATATACTTGGTATTGAGCTTACAACTGCACTGAAGATTATAAAGAATATCACCAGGGGCATGCCCTTAGGATAAAATTCAAATAGAGTTTTTATAACGCGAAGCATTGTACCCTTTTTAACCCTAGGTCTTTTTATTTGATTATTATTCTTCAATGTCATCACCTGCCTTATTCTGAGAGGTGTAAACCTCACGGTAAATAGCATTGTTTTTAAGAAGCTCCTGATGAGTTCCTATGGCATTTATTGTACCGCCATCCATTACGATAATCTTGTCTGCATCCTCAACAGAAGCAGTACGCTGAGCGATAATTATCTTTGTAGTCTCAGGAATGAACTGACGGAAGCCTTGGCGTATTAGAGCATCAGTTTTAGTGTCTACAGCACTGGTGGAATCATCTAAAATTAGTATCTTAGGCTTCTTTAGTAGAGCTCTAGCTATACAAAGTCTCTGCTTCTGACCTCCAGAGACATTGGCCCCTCCCTGTTCTATATAGGTGTCATAGCCCTCTGGGAAGGTTTCTATAAACTCCTCTGCCTGAGCTAGTCTGCAAGCCTCTCTTATCTCCTCATCAGTGGCCTCTTTGTTACCCCATCTAAGATTTTCCTTTATAGTACCAGAGAATAGTATATTCTTCTGAAGCACCACTGCAACTTGATTTCTTAAGGAATCCAGGTCATACTCCTTTACATCTACTCCTCCAACCTTCACAGTTCCTTCTGTGGTATCATAAAGCCTGGAAATCAGCTGTATAAGAGAGGATTTAGAGGAGCCTGTTCCCCCTATTATTCCTATGGTTTCTCCTGATTCAATATGAAGATTGATATCAGACAGAGCCATTTTTGCTGCCTTTTTTGAATATTTGAAGCTAACTTTTTCAAAATCTATGGAGCCATCAGCCACCTCATATACTGGATTCTCTGGATTGTGAATAACACTCTCCTCCTCAAGAACCTCTGAAATACGGCGGGCTGATTCTGTTGCCAGGGTTATCATAACAAAAATCATCGATAGCATCATAAGGCTCATTAATACCTGGAAGCTGTAGGTAAGCATTGCAGACATCTGGCCTACATCTAAGTCTAATCCTCTGCTGGATATTACGCTGTATGATCCAAAGGTAAGTACAAATATCATCACTGCATAAAGACAGAATTGCATTAAGGGCCCATTAAAGGCAACTATCTTTTCTGCCATGGTAAAATCATTGCAGACGTCCTCAGCAGCTCTATTGAACTTACTCTTTTCATAGTCCTCACGGACAAAGGATTTAACAACCCTCATTCCCTTGATATTTTCCTGAATGGATGCATTAAGTGCATCATATTTTTTGAAAACTCTCCTAAACATAGGCATGGCCTTATATATAATAAATGCTAGACCGAAGGCAAGAATAGGAACCACTGCTAAAAATATCAGTGCAAGCCTTCCTCCCATGATAAAAGCCATGGTTAGAGAGAATATAAGCATAAGGGGTGCACGAACAGCTACTCTGATTAACATCATATAAGCATTCTGCACATTGGTCACATCAGTGGTCAGTCTCGTAACAAGAGATGAGGTGGAGAATTTATCTATATTCTCAAAGGAATACTCTTGTATCTTACAGAACATATCATGCCTTAAGTTGCGGGCAAAACCACAGGATGCTGTTGCGGCGGTACTTCCCGCTGCCGCACCAAAGGCTAAGGAAATCACAGCCATCAGCACAAGAAGCATACCGTACTGAGCAAGAACCGTAAAGCTGCTCCCTGCTTTAATTTCATTAACTAAGCTTGCTATTAGAAAAGGAATCAAACACTCCATCAAAACCTCTCCTACCATGAGAAGAGGCGTTATGATAGAAGCCTTTTTAAATTCTCTAATGCTCTGAGAAAGCCTTTTTACCATATATCATCACTCCTTCTACAATAAATTGAGTGATAAAGGGTCCTAGGTCCTATATCACTCAGTGTGTATTCTTATAATATTGTATGGATGAAGAACTGAAAACTTGTCCTTCGTTTATTAAAGGTTCTCTTGTACAAACATAATATATAATATCATAATTCGACATTTATGTGAAGGTTGGTGACAGGCACATGAGTTATGACTTATTAAAAAACTTGTAAATATTAACTTCATTCCATTTTATGCCTGTGCATATATTCCCCATAATTATGGTATATTCTAAAGTAATATTCTGAAACCCGTAGTGGATGGCTACGGAGGTTTTGAGCATTTTATCCTCCTGGGTTATTGATGATTTAATTCAATATAGCTAGGGGGTGGTATTGGATATGCTAGATACTCTCATAAGATGTACTTCGATAATATATATAATTAGATTAGTTTTAAAGCATAATCTTTTTATATATAATTTGAAAATTAAGATTAAGTTCCTTAGTCTTGATATAGAGGTTAAAAGCAAAGAAAAAAGCACTCCATCCCGCCAAGAATAGTTGTGCTTTTTCTAATAATTTATATGAAATAAATTAAATCCAATAGCCCTACAAAAATAAATGTTCTAAGGCTTAGCTTAGTGTTATCTGCACTAAGCTCTTGTTATTCATATTATATCAAACTATTACAAAAAATAAACCTATTCTATTCTTAAAATCTATAAGCATATGCTTCCAGCTACCATTTACCTTCTTCTTACCAATAAGCTCCATATGCTTCAAAGCCTTTACTAGATTTAAGTCATTTTTATCTTCGCCATCAATTTGGACTAGCACTATATAGGCCGTCTTTGACTTTAATTTCTTTAGTATATTTAAATATTGGTCGTGAGAAGTGAGATTTATTAAAGTGGTCTTTTCTTCTCCGTACATGATTATGACCTCACTTTTAGATTAATTCCTTTAACCGCTTTATTGCGGAGTAGACTGTGAGCCTGTGATATGTAATTAATTTATTCTTATAAACAACTCCGTATATACCATAAGGGGTAGGTGATAATTTCATCAATTCTTCTCTATTCTTAATGTCAATAATCGTTGAACTTATACCCAACTTATCTGCTGCAGAAACCATATTTTCCGTTGCGATATCCACAAAGGGACACTGCTGTGTGCGTAATATAGTTAAATCATTAAAGAGTTCAAGCCGTTCATCCCAATCCTTTGGAAAACAAGGATTTGGTGAATCCTTAAACTTTTTTACCAATAATTCAAATCCGTAGGGTGCCTTATCTACTTCTAAAAAACCGTTCTTAATGAATACATCCTTACTGGGTGTCCAAGAAGTATCAGGATTTGTAATCACGATTACTCCATCTTTATTTTGAGCCTTAGCATCTTCAACACATTTATTAATGAGCTTAGTGGCATATCCTTTTCCTATTTTGCTTACCCACAAGCAATGTATTACCAAATAATTTTCACCCAAAACAACTCTTGAAGAGAACTCTATAGGAGTATATTCTATAAACCCTGCTGCCTTACCATTCTCCATTAATTTAATGTACCTTAAGCCTTGTTTAAAGCTTCCTAAAAGCCATTTATTTTTATTTATGTACCCTGTTGAGTTTGACTTACTACGAAGACAAAAGCATCCTTCACTTTCTAAATTTCCCTTAGTCACCTCTATCATTTCAATGGTTTCCACAAACTTATCCCCCTTGTCTATGTTCTGGGACACATCATTTTTCATTGAATCTAATAAAATGTCCCCCTTCAAAAACAATATCATTTCCAGCTTCATCCTTATGGAAAGCTAATGATTCCCTTTCCTTCAGAACAAATCCAAGCTTCTTCAAAAGCATACAGGAGGGTTCATTTTTTAGAGCTGTACCTGCTGTAAATACCTTTACGTTATTATGCTGTTCCATATGTTTAATTACCTCTGAACAGCTCTCAAAAGCATAACCCTTTCCAAAATAATCTGAGTGGAAGCAGTACCCTATATCATGACTTTCACCATCATTATGTAAGCTAATATATCCAATCATTTCTGAGGAATCCTTCAAAAAGACAGTAAAAAACAGATCTGATTCCGCAAATCTCTTTGTCAAATCCTTAATTTTATGATCCTCAGTAGGAAGTGGATGGTCATATATCACATATTCTGATTGTTGGAAATCAGCTGCGATATTTTTGATACCCATCCAATCCTCTTCTGTAACTTTTCTTATGGTTAATCTATTGGTATTTATGTACATTTTTCATCACCTGTTAGTAGTTATTTTTTCTTTAATTACTCATATTCTATCCTATAATTTCCATATGGACAATAGAATTAAACCTATCACTATTGCTTCATATATAATTTAAATGAAATATCAAGGTTGCATGTAGTATCCGAAAAGTAATGATGGTTATGTCGAAAATAAAAATACGATAATCAATCTCAATAAGTGACATGAATTTATTTAATATTTTCGCTATTTTTCGCATTATTATTTTATTAAATCTAATAAATATATTATTTAATTTAATTTTTTATATAAAATAATTGAAATTAACACTTAGATTATGTATAATAATTCTTGTTTAATATTAATTATTATATATAGATCGAATTGAGGGAGATAATAATGTTAGATCAAAAGACAATAGATATAATAAAAAGTACAGTACCAGCTTTAAAAACTCATGGATTAGAAATTACTAAGACATTTTATAAAAATATGTTTGAACAAAATCCTGAAGTAAAGCCTTTATTTAATATGGATAGACAAGAATCTGGAGAGCAACCAAAGGCCTTAGCTATGTCAATTTTGGCTGCTGCTCAAAATATAGATAACCTATCTGCTATAATGCCAGTAGTTGATAAGATCGGTATTAAACATTGTAATGCACAGGTTAAACCTGAACACTATCCAATAGTAGGAAAGCATTTATTAGGAGCTATAAAAGAAGTTTTAGGCGAAAAAGCAACAGATGAAATTATCGATGCTTGGGCTAAAACATACGGAGTTCTTGCAGAAGTGTTTATAAATCACGAAAAAAATATATACGCTTCAAGATAAAAATAATAGGGTCCTCGCTTTAGCGATTTAAATATCGCAGGCGAGGACCCTTCTTTTTAATAAATATATTTAATTAACTTCATTCACAACCCTATCTAATCTCCATATATGAGTATTTTTACGGAAGATAAGACAGGTGAAAACTCCCACAATACCAAGGATAAAAAATAAAAATGCTGCACCTGAGCCTTTTCCAGCTCCAAATACTCCTTGTAATAAAGTGCCTGACTGCTGTGATGCCATAAATGGCTCAAACACTTTATCTACTAATATGCCACCTAAGAAATATCCAATGGGAATTGTGAAAAATTGCAGTGTATTTCTGGCAGAGTAAACCCTTCCCTGCATTTCTATTGGTATATAATTTCTAAATATCACATCCATATTTGAATTCATAATAGGTATAGCAATCCATCCCAAAACTGCACCAATACACCATATGGGCACAGACCTTCCAAATGCTAAAAAAAAGTTTTCAGTACTCATTGAAAGTAATAAGGAATTACAAATCATCCGTACACGGCTTTTAGGAGCCGGCAATGCAGAAGCTATAACACTCCCAACGAGCATAGTAATTCCTGTAACTGTATTAACTATGCCAAGGGTTACCTCTCCGCCACCTTTTCTCGATAAGAGCATAGCTGGCAAAGCCGCATTGTAAACCGAAGCGGTAAAATTAATGGCAGCCAAAAACAAAATTAAATAAAGAATTCCAAGGTTATCTTTCAAAAAGTGCAACCCGCTTTTGGCTGACTGGAGCACCGATTCCTTCTTTACATTTTCATTTTGAATCACTGGTATTTTTATAAAAAATAACAGCGATACGAAAGCAATTCCAAAGGTTAATAAATCAACTAAAATAATCACCTGCATGTTGGTTAAGGTCAACAGCACCGTTGCAATAATTGGCGTCATTATACTAACAAGGGAATTGGAAAAAGATCGCATCCCACTAACCTTCTGGTAATGCTTCTTTGGTGTAAGAATACTAATTGCTACATCTGAAGCAGGCTGCTGAACTGTATTCATCAATCCATTTAATGCATTCAGTAAATAAAGATGCCATATCTCAAGCCTTCCTGTTTTTAATAGAACAAATACCATAACCGTACATAGAGCTGCAAAGCTATCGCTTATGAGCATTGTGATCTTCTTATTCCATTTGTCACTTAATGCACCTGCAAATATGCTCATGATTACATAAGGTGCATAGGAGCAGACGGAAAGCATCGCCGTTATAAGTGCAGAGCCATGCTGCTCATAGGACCAGATGATTAAAGCAAAATTAGTCATAGAACTGCCTAAAGTCGATAGGGATTGTGTAAGCCATAGAATTAAAAAGCTGTTAAGTTCCTTTATTAGAGTTTTAAATTTATTCATATTGACTTTGCTCCTTGTTGGTGACAGGCACATGACTTATGACTTATGATTCGTTAATTTCAACGTGGTATAACTCTTTGGTTAAACATTAAATATCTGAATAATTGCGTCTATATCATCAATTTTCTCTTCTGCTTCTATATATTTAATACATTGTCTCTCATAAAATTTCGTCCAAAAATTCACTGCAGTTTTATTAGAGGATATTTGTGCTACTTTGCATCTACCTTTATATTTGTCTAGCAAAATCCTGATTGCAGCACTACCTATCCCCTTATTTCTAAATCCCTTTCTGCTGCAAACTCTGATAAATCATGTAAATATAGACTTATTATATTCTCCAGCTTTGCCTTTGATTCTACGCCTATTCTTTCTAATCTTATTTCTTTTAAAATCATATTATAATCCTCAACCATATTATTTATAGTCCCTTAATAAATTAAATTCACTATCTATTTAGCTGTATTTTTAAATAAAAAAATTAGTTTATACCCGTCAAAGGTTGACCCATGCTCTTCTTGAAAATTCTCATTAGTATAATCACTAATAGTTTTTCTCCAAAACTTTTCTGCCCTTAGGTTTGTCCCTGATGGTGCCACATACAGCCCCCATTTTCCTGAAAATTTATCAAATATCTTTTTTGCTGCAGTTGATGCAATACCTTTTCCTCTATATGGTCTTAATAAAAAGAACTCGTATACGTAATAATCCATTCCTTTAGGTGCAAATTCACCCGTTGATACTAAATCAAACCCAGCGGGTTTGCCATCTACCATTATAATAAATGGATATAGCTTGTTAGGATTTTGGAACCAAATATTTTGAACATCATATTGCTCTCCTAATGTTTTTATTGGCTCGTCCTCGTAAATACCATATTCATTAGGAACATTTCCATAAACCTCTGATAGGTCATGCAAATATAGTGGGTATATATTTTTTATGATATTCGAGTTTTCCTCATTTGCCAAAACTACTTTAACCTCCAAAATCTCAACCCCTATCTAGTATATAAATTATAAAATATATATCATGCTAACTCTCTTTTCAATTAGAATTCTGATTACAAATAGGACATTATATTTCATTGAAACTAAACTTACAATGTCCATTTATAATCAGAATGATTTTCATATAGCTACCATCCTTTTCATCTAGTTATGATACTTTCTTAGGTTTCTTAGCTATAAACATTCCACTGCGTTTAGGTATATCGATACTTCCTTCTCTCAATATTATCTCGTTCAAGTACTCATAAAAGTGATTTATTCTGCTCTCTGTCATCATATCCTCTATGTTTACATGTCCCTTTAGCGACAGGACATAATCTGCTAAAGGCTTGGCTTCTGTTATATGAAGCGAGTCTTCATATACTAAACTCTCAACGGACTCAAAATGCTTATCTAACTGATCAACTCCATTTTCTAGCCCAAATTCAGTTGCAACAGAAAAGGAAGCATAATCAAGTCTGGAGTCAAAATTCCTCACTAAGTCTTTAAGTCCTCTCATATTATAAATACTATTGGTAGTTGCATAGAAGGTTCCATCTGGTTTAAGTATCCTTGCAACCTCACTTATGGCTAGCTCTCTATTTTGCACGTGATAAAGCATATGATTGGCTATAGCACTATCAAAGGAGCTATCTTCATATTTAATCCTTTGTATATCCATAACGGAATAATCAATTATTTGCTCAATTCCTAAAAGCTTATTCTTTGCTGTGCTAAGCATACCTTCTGATATATCTGTAAGAGTTACTTTAATATCCTCTGGTATTCTATTTTTATTGCTCTTCCATGTGATTCCATTGCCACAACCAAATTCTATTACTCTATCACCAGGCTTAAAAATATATTTTTCAAACACCCAGTTCTCCCATCCATATTTATTAGTACTGAAGCCTTTATGGAGAGCCTGCCTAGCAGATAGGTTCGCATCTGAATTATACTGATAATTAACTATTTCCCTGTTATTTGCCCTAGACATATAAACACCTCATTCTGTCATTCAATATTAAAGTCTGACTTTTGTCATAACATCCGCTCGTATTCCTAATACATTTCATTAATTGAGCATATATAAATTATAACATTTATTTACTTTTATTGGATATAAATGTATTTTATATTTGTTCTTAATGCTATTAGATATATGAGCTTACTTTTCTTAAAGAAATGACTTTAGGAGTATTCAATACTAAAGCTTATCTTGCCAAGATACATTTATCTATTTATGTAAAAACCTCACTTATTTAGGGTATACTTTGCCAATAAGTCATAACTCATGTGCCTGTCACAGTTATTTTTTTGAGTATATGAAGGTATCAATTTGGTTGATACCCAACTCCTTCAACTTCTGGACTGTGCTGATTTGATCTTCCTTTGTTGAAAAACCAGGTATGAAGGGTACTCGAACAATGATGCGAAATGGACTGATTGTATTTAGCAATTGCTTTAAGTTATCTAATGCAGTGGAAAGAACGCCTCCAGTGTACCTTTCATATATACTTACATCCATTGATTTTATATCAACAACAAAACAATCAAAAACATCTGCAGCCCTTTCTACATTATCGTAGGGTACATTTAGTGATGTCTCTACCCATAAACTCCAGGTATCAGGACAAAGCTTCTTAAACTCAGCAATAAAGTCTGAATAAAGCAAAGGTTCTCCCCCACCAAAGGTAACTCCTCCTTTTGTTGCTTGAAAATAGATATTGTCGATATAAACCTTTTGGTAAAGCTCCTGCGGGGAATAGAACTTTGGCTTACTCTTACCATTCCAAGAGTGTGGATTGAGACAGTATTTGCAGCGCAAAGGGCACCCGTATGTACCTATTAAGGTACGAATTCCATAACCATCGGTGGACATGCGCAAGCGCTCTATGCCAATTATCGGTATAACTAAGTCCCTACTCCCTTTCATTCTTCAACTTCAGCCCAATCATAGCTAACTTTTCTTTTATTTCTTCTATGGATTTTCTTCCGAATCTTTGTGTCCTAATAAAATCTTTCTCAGTCATATCTACTAATTCTTCTAAAGTATTAATACCTAGGCCTTTAAGTAGAGTGCATGTCCTAATAGTAAAATCCATTTCCTCTATTGTGAACTGAAAATATTTTTCATAATTTTCAGTGTCATTCGCTTGAAGATGACCCATTTCTATTATCTTATCCTCCTCAGGGAGTATTTGAAGCTCCCCATCTATCTCTTCTGGTATATATTCACCCATTACATCGAACTCCTCTGCTCCGGCCTCACAACCTGAAAGGGAACTAAACCTACTATTCCCTTGAACAGCATTATATGTTTCTAAAGATAGACCAGATACAGAAATAACTTCACCCCTGGCTGCCTTTCTGTTCAATTCAGCATCTAAATATCGAACTTCAGCATCACATTTAGGACAGGTACCTTTACAATCACCTTCCTGTGTACATTCTGATGTTAAGTATACGATTCCGTTGCTCTCAGCAAGCTCTCTTCTAATCTCTTTGAGAAGATTACACTTTTCCTTTCCAGTCATATTTATTCCCCCCATTTAACAGCATAATTTTATACAATATCCTTTGCTTAAACAAATATCCTCATACGATTATTTCCGAATCCATCTTGCAGAATATTTTCAGCAGTATACACTAGCTGGCGGCAGTAGTCTGCATTATTGGATTTCCCAGGGCAGCGAAAATAGAACCTTGTTATCCCTTTATTATTTCTATAGTCACCACTTAAGCAATGACAGTATTCATAGTCTCTAAACCTGTTCCAAACTCGAAACTGGCCATTAATATCTGTACTGTCCCCACCTGAATACCTAAGTTCTGAAATCAGTCCTGAGCCCATAGCTGATACAAATTGATCTTCGCAATAACCATTAGCCCTTATCATTTCTATGAAGCTAGAATTATGTACACCCGTTTCAATTGCAAAATCCAAGTATGAATAAATATCTTGGATTTTTTCAACTCCACCTTTTTGAAGAACACAGTTAAATACTATAGCACCTGGATCCTTGAGAGACTTAATGCACTCTGCTATCCTTTCTGCAGAAGGGGCATTCCACTGCATTAAATCTCTATTCCTTGCATCATCTACTGCATGTCGGCTGATATGAATAGTTGAAAAGCGCTCAATTCCTTTTATGAATGGCAGCCTACTAATATTTGTGCCGTTGGTTACCACATCAACTTCAAGGATTGGCGGTGCAATAGAATCGGTTATTGCTAACACCTCCTCTAGCAGTGCTATATCTAACATAGGTTCACCGCCAGTGAAGGAAATACCGTAAACATACGGAATGATCTGACCAAGCACCTCTTCATAGGTTTTTGTATTAAATCTACCCTTAGAAAGTTTACTGGCAGCTTTATTGATGCAGAACGGACATGCTGCATTACACTTATCTGTTAGATTAACGTATAACCACAGCCTACACTCTTTCTTTAAGATATATTCTTCATCCTGAATGGGACTAAAAAAATCCTCACACTCTGCACAGTGATAATCCTTAACCATCAATGTGGAATCTCCGATATGTAATTCCCTCATGTTAGCAACCGGGGCGAAGCATCATGGCTAATCTGTTTCGCATCGCCTGATTACGCTGATAATCTCCTGGAATACCAGCAAAGTTTTCTTTATTCTCCATAATAAAATCAAATCTTCTAATAGCTCCCATCATCATCCCATATGTTATCGAATCAACTTTTTCCGATAATATAACAAAGTCAGCTAGCTGCTTCAACAGATTCTTACCATAGGCTATAGAATAGGGATTATTCTTGTCTGTCATAGTAATAATCTCTTGTAAAAATAGCATAAAACCTTCTTGGCTCATTCTCACCACTCCTTTAAATTAAATGTAGTATTAATAAGTTCTTTTGTTTTAATAAAGCGTTCAAGATAATCTCCGGAAATGCAGTGATAACTAAGATTATGAGAATTAAATAATTCCTTAATTTCCTCACTATACTTTTTTCTATCAGCAGCTATCTTTTCATTTCTAGTTCCATCTTGGACAAAAGGAACCGTGGGTTCTAAAAAGATGATTAAGTTAAAACTATTAATCTCAGTTATTGCTTCCGCAAGGAGCTCTACAGAAGACTTCCCCTTATCATCCTTCAGGAGAAAACAAGAAAACCATTTGGTAATCAAAGCATCCGTATCCACAAAAAAGAGTCTATTGCTTTCTTTGATGAGATCTAGTTCACGGACTTTATGCTTTACTAGTATTTCATGAAAATCTTCTGCAATCATCAAATCCTCGCTACCTGCGTAGTCGCAAATATCACGTCCAACCTCCTCAAGATAGTTGGTATTGTAGGCTAAGGCAAGATTCCGCACAAGGGTTGATTTACCTGTGCTTTCTCCACCTATGAATAGAACTTTTTTCGTATAATAAGGTCTGCATATCTTAGGTATGTAATCCCAATATTTAAAGGGTGATTTTCTGATTTCAGTAGAGCTGATTGGAATCACATTGCGGTCAAAGTAGATAACCTTACAGTCATAAAGATCTTCATAACGATTGCTTCCTTTATAATCGGAACCACAAAAGACAACGTCAACAGCACATCCAATTTTATCTAGGACATAGTCTCTACCACTTTCCCAGCATGATTTGGAATCATACTCTTCCATGGAACTTGCCGTATCCTCAAGGAGAATTATTTTTACATTACTCATATGTTTCAAGCTGTTATGCAGCCAACGATAGCGTTGCTCCATGGGTATATTATCTCTGATTCGTGAGTAACTTAACACGATATATAGCTTCTGGCACATTGAGGCTGCCTGGATAATACCATTAATATGTCCTATATGTAATGGGTCAAAGGATCCCCCGAACATCCCATTTTTATATTGCATTTTCTCTTGCCTCCTTTGCCCATTTAAAATGCATAATTATAGCATTACCTAAATAAATGAGCCACATAATCAATGTTGCTATGCTGTCCTTCCCCTTTGCAAAAGCAACAGCCCACATCACAACTGTAACAACATCAACAATTATCCAAAGCATCCACTGCTCCACAAACATCTTAATGGAGACAATCATTGCAACAATAGAGACCATTGTGCTCAGAGCATCTACAAAAGGTAATGCTCCTCCCAGCTTTTGTAGCAGTAGTCCATATAAGGAGGTCCCAACTCCAACAATAAATAAAAGCAGAATTCTTTCTTTTGTAGCCATCCGGCGTTTTGATACTTCATAGGTTTCAGGATTAATATTTCTGCTCCATATATAAAGCCCATAAAACTGTAGCGGAAAATAATATAATACATTGAGCATTACTTCTCCATAATATTGAGCCTTAAAGGCAATAAATGCATATAAAGCAGTGTTGATAATACCAAATAAATAGGCACTTAGTTTACCTTTTCCAGTAAATACAACGCAAGCTACACCCGTGGTGGCAGAGATTATTCCAATAGTAGTATCCTGCCAATAAATCGATAATGAAAGTATAGTTACACATGCTAATAAAAGCCAAAGAACCTCCCAAGTTTTCCAGCCCTTCAGTTCGTTTCTAAACATAAACCCCCACCTTATCCCTATATCTCAATCAATATCTATAAAATAGACCTTATTCTTTATATGTAAGTAGCAGGCAACATCCTTGTAATCCTAAAAAGCCTCATCTACTTCCACATAGTATATATTATACTATCATTCTGTTATTTTTAATTATTCTAAATTTATTATGGTAATCTAAAATTTATATTATCCATTTGCTGCCAATGAATGGTGACAGGCACATGAGTTATGACTTATGTGTAAAAAATAGCCTTAGCCAAATTATTTAAATGGCTAAGGCTACTAAATATATGCTCTAAAAAATCATCTCCCCAGCCTTATACCCCTCTGGCAATTCTTCTTCACTTAAAAATTTGAAGCTATCATCACGTAATATTGGTAAAAATGCTTCGTATGGAATTCTAGTAAACTCACAGGCATAATTGCTGGCTCCGAACCATTTTCCTTCTTTGCTACTAAGGTTTAAATCTCTAGCAAACTTTGTACTGTTTGAGCAATCGTGAACTGCTAAGTCCCAGTTTTCTTCGCTAGCTATTTTCATGAACTTTAAGGTTAACTCTCTGCTCCATATTGGAGATATATAGCCATGTCTTGAAATATACATATTTTCTCCATAGTAGTTGTCTATGTTGTTCTCATTTAAGTGGAGCTCTGCACAATTGATGAAATCTAGCTTTGTATCTAGAATCGCCTGTTTTTTCTTGAAGAAGCCTTCAAAAAATTCAGGAGTCATAGG
>JAEXSY010000109.1 GCA_023440105.1 Bacillota bacterium | reverse complement strand
CTATTAGGAGCTTTATCAAGGTTGAAATTAGCCTTTCCTCTATTGTATTGTTTATGTTCTTTCATCACTCCAGGAAACTCTTGATCTATAATTCCCTTGAGGCTATCAGCTAGCTCCAAATTCTTTTGGTAGTTAGGACTAGCTTTTGATAATACAAACATAAGCTTAGCAGCCTGCTGATTATTTACACTGCAAGTTATGGAATTCTTCGATACGCCTGCATCTCTATGAATATCTATGATAACCTTAAAGCCAGAATATTCGTTTAAATATTTACTTAGAGTTTCTCCAGATCGAGTATAAGAATTATTGTATTGAGTGTTATGAATTGTCTTATCATGAACTACGGATATACCATAATTTTTTTGAAGCTCCTCAGCAATGATTTTCCCTACCGCCACCACACTGGTATCTTCACTAAAGGGAGATGCTGCTGTGGCTGGCGAATAATATTCTGTTGTATGAGTATGGTAAAGCAGAACCTCTGGAACGGTTTCGTTTAAATTCTTCTTAATATCAGGATTATAAATATTCCCATTACTGTTTTCTGCAATCTTATCCCCTTCTTGAAAAAATATAGAGAGCTCCTCTAAATTAAAGGATGTCAGAGCTAGTTTCTCTTCAGATTTAAACTCTCTACTATCCAACAATAATGAAAATAATGCATTTTCCTTAGATAATATTACTAAAGGATTATTAATATCTAATTTGAAATATTTAGTCATGGCTTTCTTTAAGTTCATATTACTTTCTGCCATATCGGAAGCATCAAAGGCTTCTTCCTTTACTATGGGCAATGTATAGTTCAATATCTCAATGTACAGCATATTATTGGACGTTTCTATACTATTAACTAGCTTCAAGATTCCAACTACTGTTAATAGAACTATAATTGCACTGGTCAATATAAATATATTAACTTTTCTGTTAAGATTGTTATTAGCTTTCGTAATATAAGGCATTATTAATCCCCCCTATATTTTTAAAATATATGTGGAGGGTTTAATAAATATTATCAATTTAGAAATTTATTAATATCTTCTATATTAAAAGCAGGCTGTAGGCAAAGATTTATTCCTGTAGATATTATTTTTGATATGCCCTCTATGTGAGCATCCACGTCTTTAGGTGTCACCATCAGATCTCCCACATAGGGATTTAATATTTCTCTGACCATCCTTTCTCTCTGGCGACCATCTACAGAACTAAGCATTTTATATAAATTGCTCTCTTCATTGGTATATTTGTTAATTTCTTTCAAAAACAAATCCAGAGTATCGTTCGCTATGGTAGCTGCATCCACAACGGTAGGAACACCTATAGCTATTACAGGCACTCCGAGACTATTAATATTGATTTCTTTTCGTTTATTTCCAACACCTGCACCAGGAGCAATACCCGTATTCCCTATTTGAATTGTTCGATTTAACCTTTCCATCTTTCTTGAAGCTAAGGCATCAATGCAAATAACCATCTGAGGCTTAATTCTATCCACCAAACCTTTTATGATTTCCAAGGTTTCTATTCCTGTAGTTCCAAGGACTCCTGGAGCTAAAGAACATACTGAATTGATACTCTCATCTATAGATCCTGGCATCATATTAGTCAAATGCCTTGTAATCATAAGCTTAGACACTACCTTAGGACCTAAAGCATCAGGAGTTACCTCTCCGTTACCGAGGCCCACTACCAAGATAGTTTTATCCTTTTCCAGGGTAATTATCTCCTTCAAGGAATCAGCAAGCTGATGGGCAGCCTCATCCATTATATCCCCATCAAATTGATTTAATTCTGGCAAATCTAAAGTAATATAAACCCCTTTAGGCTTACCTAAGGCTTTTGCCCCTTCTTCATTTTTCACTGTGACTTTTGTGATTTTTATATTTTCAGAGGTCTTTTCCTCAGCTATAACTCCATCTAATTCTTTTTTATATTTTTCACGATACATCTCCTTTAGCTCCACTGCTAAATCTGTACGAATTTCCGTCATATAATCCACTCCCTTTTATATTTCATGAAATCATGAGATGATTATATTGTGCTACTTTGTTATAAATAATATTTATTAAATTCTTTATTTACACATAGAATAGTAACTACTGTTAAAATATACTTGAAGAATAGTTGTAATAATGCTATAATATCACTTGTTGAAATCCGACTAACAAGCAGATTTCCCCAAAAGCTGCTAACCCTATTAAATTGAAGGGGGTGAAATAATAATGGCAAATATCAAATCAGCTCAAAAGAGAATAAAGGTAACTGAAGCAAAGACTCTAAAGAATAGAATGATAAAATCAGCTCTTAAAACTGCTATAAAAAAATTCGAAACTTCTGTTAATGCTAATAACGCTGAGGAAGCAAAGAATACTTTTGCAGGTGCTGTTAAAGCTTTAGATATGGCTGTTTCTAAGGGTGTTATACATAAGAATATGGCCGCAAGAAAGAAGTCAAGATTAGCTGCAAAGTTAAATGCTATGGCGTAATCTTATAGTATTACAGTCAAAGATTTAGAACTTAAGGAATATTTTTCGTTTTATCGAAAAATAAAAATTAATAGCTTATCCTAAAGGATTAGCTATTAATTATTTTTAGGCTTTTTGCCCTTTTCCTTATTCTAAATCTTTTCTTTTTATATAATAACCGTATTAATAATCATTAGCTCCAATTCTGTTTTTTTATCTAAAGTAGTACTCTTTAAGGTTTTTTCTGCTGTTAAGCATAGCTCTATACAGCCTTTTAATTGCTTAAGTTTAAATTTTCTGCTTTGTCTTAATAACCTATCACATATAAAAGGTGGAAGTTTAAGCTCCCTAACAATACTATCCGTGGTCTGATGCTTATTAAGCTTTACTCTAAAGAGCAGCTTAAACTGCCTTTCTATCATGGTTAGAATATACATGATATTTTCACCCTTAAAAAGAAGCTCGTTCATGAGTCCAATTGCCCTTTCAGACTTTTTATCAGCTATATAATCCACTAAATCAAAAATATCATTCTCACTTTTATAAGGGAGCATAGAATCTATATCTTCTTTAGATATCTCCCTGCCCTCTGTATAATTTATTAATTTATCTATCTCACTATAAATTATATGAGTATTATTTTCTACCTTCTCACAAAAATATTTAAGCTCTATCTTGCCTATATCCTTGCCTTGTACCTTGAACCTTTCCTCTATCCTCTTATATAATCTTTCACCTTTTAATCTGTCCGCTTTAATTATTTCAGCATACTTTTCCAGCTTCTTAGCTCTATTACTAATCTTTTCTCTCTTATCATCTAATATATAATAAAATATAAGAACACAGTGGCTTGGGGTGTTCTCTATATATTCTTTACATGCCTCAAAAGCCTTTTTAGAATCATTATCATTTATGTCCTTTAAAAAATTCGCTCTATACACCAAGATAACCTTTTTATCACTTAAAAAAGGTAGGGTTTCACAGCTATCTCTAAATGCTTCCCCTGAAAACTTCATCCCATCAAATTTAATAAGGTTTAAATCTACCAAAGAAGGATCAAGTGCTTTATCTATAATTTGCTGAATCTGTTCTTTAATCAGCTCTTCATCAGTACCCAGAAGAATATAGCAATTCTCCAGCTTGTTCTTTTTTATATTATTTTCTAGTTTGTCTATATCTAACAACTTGTGGTCCTCCATCTTTGTTTATTATAATAATATGATTTCCTAGAGAACTATAGCTTATTAGCTTTTCCCTTCTATAAAAATCATAAGAAGTATCTTCTTTATCCATATTGATTATATCACAATGCACAGAGGTTGCATCACTATCTTTAAGGAAGATCTTTAGAATAACTGCCTTCTTACCATGATGATAAGGTGTAATCTTTATCCTTGTATTACCTAATTTAAGTATATACTTATTGTTTTTTACACTCATTATCTTTTTATTTCCGGGATAGTTCTTGAGTTTTTCTCTTAAACTGTCTCCCTTCCCTATGGTAAAGAAGTACCTATCTCTTTTATAGCAGGCTTCTATATATCTAGTGTTCCCCATATCTATCACTTGGACGAAAGGTAAAAACCTATAATTGAAAAGCAGTATGGCTGGTAAAAGGAAAACAGGCA
Organism: Bacillota bacterium; assembly: GCA_023440105.1. Taxonomy (GTDB): domain Bacteria; phylum Bacillota; class Clostridia; order Clostridiales; family Clostridiaceae; genus JAEXZL01. Next base: position 8,574 of record JAEXSY010000109.1, on the reverse strand, counting down.
AAAGCCTATATTTAACTTTATTATTCTTTATTAGAATAAAGGTTATGAACAAAGTAGTATACATAAGCACTATTTCTTCTGATACTGCCGTTTCGGATAAATTTAACCGACTTAATAAGTAAAACCATGAATCACTAATTCCAAAAAGAAGTATATTTATTTTATTAATTAAACTGAAAAGGTAAGGTACTTTAATAAAAATTATGGATATTAAAGAAACATAAATTATAGCAGTATAAATGGGAATAATGATCAAATTCCCCAATATGAATCCTGTACTAAAAGTTTTGAGTACCAGACTACCATAAGGAAATACTATTAGCTGCGAACTGATTGTTAAGCTCAAAGAAGCTCTTATTTTATTGGGGAATCTATATAAAGCTCTATTTATTTTTTTATTAAAGATAATAATTCCCAAAGTGGACAAAAAAGATAAATTAAATCCCAGATCTGTTATTAAAAAGGGTTTAATCATCAAAATTATTAAAGCTGATAGACATAAGGCTGTTAAGCTATCATAATTTTTATGAAATATCTGAGATAGGGACAGGATAAAGAGCATTAAAAAAGCTCTTACTGTAGCTCCTTGTGCTCCTGTAAATATAACAAAGAAAAATACTAAAATAAGAGAGCCTTTTTTCCCAAATACGCTCTTAAATAAACTATATAAAAGAACGATATGAAAGCCAGATACAGAAATAACATGAATTATCCCTAACCCTTTAAAGCTATTTATAGTTGAATCGTCAATATATTTTGTACTGCCAAAGCAAAGCCCCAATACTACAGAAGCTCTATCCTTTCCTAGTACTGGTGAAAATTGTTTATAAAGCCACAACCGTCCGCTTGATAGGTGAGAAAGAAAATCTTTAGTAACCTTAGGTTTTGAAGCTATGTCTATTGTTCCGATTATTCCTTTGTAAAGTTCCATATTTCTTTCAATGTTAAAGGAAGCTTCTATCAAAGAACCTTCTTCAATTGAATATTTACTGAGCCTTTCATTTTTCAATAAAACATATAACCTACCATCATGTTTAACTTTAAAATATGTACTTCTATCCTCTAAAACTCTTATTGTACTCTGGGTAGCGCTGGTATAATCAATCTTATAATAACCAAAAAAATTAATACTCCCCAAAAAAGTAACTATTAAACATAAAATAAGTACTTTTACGTTTTCATTTAGCCATACCAATAAGAAATATCCAAAAATCACAAGGACTGCTATAGGATAATTTTCTTCTAAGATAATAAGTGCAGACACTAATCCAACCACATAGCTAAGGACTAATAATATCATCGGTCTTTTCATTCTATATATCCCTTCAAATGTTATATAACATTCATTATGTCCTGTTGAAAAGATATAAATCAACTAACTGATAAACAAAAACTAAAAGAAAATTAAATAGTATATTACTTATACCGTATAATCTCAATTTAATGGTAATAAGAATTACAATAGTCACTGCAGCAAAGAAAATAACTGTTTTAGTCCATTTATTTCTCAATAAAATACCCTTCCTATTATAATTTATAGAGGAAATCAATAAAGATGATAATAATATAAATAATCCACCATTAGGATTCCCACTGTCAAAAAGCGCTGCACTTATTAGATAGCTTATTAGTGCTAAAGAACTAATAGTGATAAGTCTTGGGAGTGCATAACTTTTATAATCTTCTATGGAAACATTATATACTTTTTTATCTGGAGCTTCTCGTTCTCTTACAGATAGGCTGAAGGCCATTAAAGGAATAATAATTAAATTTGAAAGAAACAAATATTCATAGTTAAATAGTATTATAAATGGAAGCTCTAATAAGAAAGCCAATAAAACGCTTTCCTGATATCTTCTAAAGGAGTATAAATCCCTGCTTCCTTCCTCTCTTAGATATACTAATTTACTTAGACATCCGTCCTTAATCCATATATCAGAAGTTCTTACGATATTCTTTAAAACCTCAACTCCTGAAGCAACAGAAAGATATCCATAGGAAAGGTATTTAAAGTCACTATAGTTTCTACCGGTTATTGAAGCCTTGCGTCCTGCTTCTTCTTTTGACCGCATTATCCTTTCTTTCGTGCTGCTATTTACTTTAGAAAATATATTATAAGCTCCTAATACCTCCGATAGCTTATCGTCCCCTATATGATCAATCTGTGCTGCTGACAATAAATCACTAACCTCATTAATAAGCCCTAGTTCCTTCCAGAGTTTTAAATACATTGTTGGATTTTTCTCTGTAAAAAGAGATAAACCGATTTTATTTTTTAAAAGATAAGCTAAAGTTTCATAACATTGTTTTCCCGGAATGTCAGCAATAGAAATTATTCCAACAAAAACAATATTACTGTCTATCTTATCTCTATGACTTGGCTTATATTTAAAATTTCTATATCCTACGGCAATAGTATTATATCCTTTCGATACAGTATTATAATTCCATTCCCTTATAGCTTTTATCTGACTGTGAGTTATTTGCTTTTCTATACCCTCATGCATTATACTTTTACAGCAGCTGATAAGCTCTGAAACCTCACCCTTTAGATAAACTCTGTAATTATCATTCTGACTAACAACTCTTCCCTTTAATCCTCTATCTTGACTTTCGGGGATATAATAACAAGGACTATAATTTTCTTCTATTTCCTCTAAGAATAAATTATTCAGGCAGGCAAAGGACTTTATAATCTGATTCTCTAATCCTTCTTCACTCTTATCCTCATTAGGCCATTGATAGTTTTCATAAGTGAGCAGAAGACCCTCAATAAGCCTTTTAAAAGTATAGCTATCCTTATCTGCCAGACTTGATTTCACCTCACCTCCATCATAATACAAACTATCTATGCTCTTATTTCCTTGACCAAAAGCCTCTTGTGTATTTAAATAAAGCTCCTCTACTTCCTTTAACTTAACTATGGACTTAAGATTCTTAAAGCTCAGGTTATATTTACTATATTCATTTTTCAAAGAGAAACTAAATATTTCTTCCCCTAAGAAATAAGGTATTGTAATTATTAAAAGTATGGAATAATATATCAATTCTTCTATAAGGTTTTTATTCATAAATACCATAGAAAATTTATCTATTCCTACTGAGAGCACTGCTAATAATAATAAAACAACAGTAAAAATTGGTTTTTTAGTTTTCTCATTATAAATCACTTTTTTATCTTGTGTATCTAACAACTTAGATAGCCTAGTATTTCTATGGTCAGCAATAACCACCCCATATGCTTCCCCCTTAGCTACAATACTACCCATAAAGGCGATATTCGACATCTCTATGTAACTGTCAGTCTCTTCAATTATCCTAGTATTACTTTTAGCAATATTTCTATGAGTACCTGTAAATATAAACTCATCTACCTTAAAGTTTTCCGTATAAACTAATCTTATATCAGCAGGTATATAGGTTCCTTTATTTAAAAAAACTAAATCCCCTAAGACTATATTCCTTCCTTTAACCTCTTGCTCAATCCCATCTCTTATTACCAAATATTTCTTGTTGATTATATACTTTAAGGAAATCTCTTTTGAATCCCTAATATGTTTAACAGATCTTACTATAACAGTAATAGCTACTGAAACTAATGCCCATAAAAATAAAAATGTGTTTCCCTTCCTAAATATAAAAATTAACATAATAATTACGCTTATTGTTCTGATGATGGAAACTCTTTTTAGAATAATCCTTAGAACATTATATATAAACTCTCCATAAGAATACCTATTTCCCATGATATTTTTCCTATGGGAGGCTTCAATAGCAGTCAATCCTTTTCTTATATCTGTGTCTAAGTATTCTTCAACTTTTTTTAAAGTCATTCTGTGATAACCCATGGCACTTATCTACCTCCTTCCCTTATATTATCGTATAATTAGAAAAATAGTTAAAAAAATAAGACACCCATTATAGATGTCTTATTCCATCAATCTCTCTCTCATCATTTTTAAAACCTTCTTTTCTATTCTACTAACCTGAACTTGACTTATACCAAGCATATTAGCAACCTGTGTCTGAGTTTTATCCTTAAAATAACGGAGCATGATAATTTGCCTTGATTTACTATCTAAGTTTCTCAAGGCTTCCTTTAGAGCAAGTTTATCAGTCATATTTCTATCCTCTTCCACATTCTCACTGAGTTTGTCAATTAAGAGAACAGGTGATCCGTCATCTTGATGAATTGTATCATAGAGGTACTGAAGACTATTAGCTGATTCGAGAGCAAATACTATTTCTTCCTTCTCAACCTGAGAAAATTCTGCTAGTTCTTCTAAGGTTGGATCTCTATCAAGCCTTTTTGTAAGCTCCTCTTTGTCGTAGTGAAGCTTTCTAGCTAGATTCTTAGTATTTCTACTTACCTTTATCATTCCATCATCTCTAAGGAAACGTTTTATTTCTCCCATAATCATAGGAACAGCATAAGTAGAAAACTTTACATTATATGAGTTATCAAAATTATTTATGGCCTTTACAAGTCCCATAGATCCGATTTGAAAGATGTCCTCATAATCATATCCTCTGTTCATAAATTTTTTACTGATAGAGGAAACTAGAGGTATATTCATCTCAATGAGAGTGTTCATGGCCTCTTTACTGCCTTCCTTAGCAAGCTTTATTAATTCACCATTATCATCATAGCTGTATTCTTGTTTCTTCAATAAGCTGTCATCCATAGCATTCACCTAACTTACTGAATGAAACTTTTTCTTCATTATTACCTTTGTACCTTTGTTAATCTCGCTGAAAACCTCTAAACTATCCATAAAAGTTTCCATTACAGTAAAACCCATTCCAGATCTCTCCAGGTCAGGCCTTGAAGTAAATAATGGCTGCCGAGCTTCTTCTAAGTTTTCAATGCCAACACCTTGATCTTCTATAGAAATTTCAATTTCATTTTCACTTAAATGAACTTCAATAATGATTGTTTCATCATCTCTATTTTCATATCCATGTATAATTGAATTAGTAACAGCCTCAGAAACGGCTGTTTTTATATCAGAAAGCTCCTCAATGGTTGGATCAAGCTGTGATACAAAAGCAGCTACAGAAACTCTAGCAAACCCTTCATTTTGAGATTTACTCAAAAATTCAATTCTCATAAAATTATTCATCTCTGCTCCCCCATTAAATACTTCTTATTGCTTCTTCTATTGATGTATATACTCTAATAATCTTATACAAACCAGAAAGCTCAAATACCTTTCCTATGGTCTTATTAATATTGGTAACCACTAGCTTTCCACCCCTCATAGAGAGTTTTTTATATCTACCTATTACTACACCAATCCCTGAGGAATCCATAAAAGTAACTCCTTCAAAACTCATTATTAGATTTTGAGACTTCTCCCTCTCTATGGCATCATCAATTTTATTTCTTACTTCCTGAGCACTATGATGATCTAGTTCTCCTCTAAGCTCTGCAATTAAATTTAAACCTTCTCTTTTTATGTTAATAACCATATATACTCTAAAGAGTTCACCTCCACAAAATATAGACAAGCTTCTATATTATTGAATTTTTACCTTCTTTTACCATATATATTATTTTATTTTGTATTTTTTGTCAATGCTCTCTTTTAAAATAGTAGGTAATATTTTTATTTTCTAGTAATTACCCTTATACGTCTTAAATTAATATAAAAAACCATTCCAAAATTTTATTCAGAATCCATAATTATTAATGCTTCATAATATCATAGATGCTTTTAAAATCCAGGAATGGTTCAATTTTCATTTATCTTTAATAGCTTCCTTCGCTCTCTAGGCCTTGACAAATAGCAATTGAAGCCGAAGCACCAATTCTCGTTGCTCCTCCTTCAATCATTGTAATTGCATCCTTATAGGATCTCACTCCTCCAGAAGCCTTTACTCCAAGCTCAGGTCCTACTGTTTCTCTCATTAATTTTATATCTTCAAGAGTTGCTCCACCAGTGGAAAAACCTGTAGAGGTTTTTACAAAATCCGCCCCAGCTTCTTTAGCTAGCTCACAGGCTTTGATCTTCTCTTCTCTTGTAAGAAGACATGTTTCAATAATAACCTTAGTTAAAGCTTTTCCCTTAGCAGCCTTAACAACCTCTTCAATATCATTTTTCACATATATATAATCCTTATCCTTAAGCTTGCCTATATTTATAACCATATCTACCTCTTGGGCACCTTTTTCAATAGCGTCCTTGGCTTCGAAGCTCTTAACCTCAGTAGTTGTTGCTCCTAAAGGAAAGCCTATAACTGTACATACCTTGACATCACTGTTTTTTAGCTCCTCAGCACAGAAGGAAACATAGCTTGGATTAACACAAACGGAAGCAAAGTTATATTCCTTAGCTTCTCTACAAAGCTCTTTTACCTGTTCTTCTAATGCATCAGCTTTTAAAAGCGTATGGTCAATCATTTTTGCTAATTGATCTTTATTCATCGATTTACCTCCCTCATAATAGTAATCTATAGATATATTACCCTATCAGAAGAAATAAGTCTATTATTATAAGAAGGTATTTCATAGATTTTAGTATTATGTTATAATACTTTTAGCTATCCGGGTTAAAGGATACGATTATATTGGCATTATTTTAAATAACAGGAAAAGGAGTATTAAAATGGGGTTTAAAGATAAGCTAGCTAAATATTATACGGAATCATATATAAAGAAATATGGTGATAGACTGGCACAGGTTCAAGGTAATGTGGTTTCTGTGAAGGTTGAAGAAAAAACAATACTTTGGATTTTTCATAAGATTACTGCTGTCTTATTAATAAAACCAGAGAGAAGCAAAAATGTTACTAAGTGTGTTTATAGCAAGCATAAATGGTTCAAGAAGCCTTCTTTTATGAGTATTAATCAAGGTAACTATCTTGTTGTTCAAGGCTTAAAAGGGAAAAAAAGCAAAAAAGCAAAAGAGAGTAGAGAAGTTATTGAAATTATGAATATAATGAATCTAACTACTAAAAAGAATTTAGTACCCGTTGAGGGACAACAAAATCAAATAAAGAGACAAATGCAGAGAAATCAAAAAATGCGATAAAACCTTATAATTCAAAACCGTCATAGAATAGACCCTATGACGGTTTTGTATATTTAATTATTTTTTTGTTTTAAAATATAAATACAAGCTGTTCATTAAGCCAATTATTCCTGAGAAGAATATAACTGTAAGCCACTGCCCAAGCCCTAAAGCAGTGGTTTCAAATATATTATTAAAAAAGTCTATATATATTACCCCTAAAAGCATTAACACAGACACAGCTACAGCACCTATTAAATAAGGATTAGTAAATAGCTTAATCTCAAATATGGAATGTCTCTCTGATCTACATTCAAACACATGAAATAGCTGAGATAAAACCAGAGTTCCTAAAGCCATAGTCCTACAGGTATCTAAGCTATAGCCATAGTATTTACCATATATAAAGGATAATAGAGTACATGTACCTATAAGAACACCTCTAATCGCAATCTTTTCACTTAATCCCCTTGCAAATATCCCTTCTGATTTTTCTCTAGGTTTTTGTCCCATAACATCAATATCAGGCGGATCCACACTTAAAGCCATGGCCGGTAATCCATCAGTAGCTAAGTTAACAAATAAAATCTGAATAGGACTTAAAGGATTCTCTAAATAAAATAAGGAGGCTAGAAACATTGTAAGAACCTCTCCAAGATTGCAGGATAATAAATATCTTATAAATTTTCTTATATTATCATAAATAACACGGCCTTCCTCTACCGCAGATACTATACTATTAAAATTATCATCTAAAAGTATCATAGAGGAAGCTTCTTTAGTAACATCAGTACCTGATATCCCCATGGATACACCAATATCCGCTTCCTTTACTGCTGGGGCATCATTTACCCCATCTCCTGTCATGGCTACTATATTATTATTTCCCTTAAGGGCTCTTACTATCCTAAGCTTATGGTTAGGAGTAACCCTTGCAAAAACCTTAATTTGTGTTACTACATTTTTTAGTTTATTGTCATCAATTTTTTCAAGCTCTTCTCCTGTCATAACTTCCTCAGCCTTCGAACATATATCCAACTCCTTAGCAACAGCATAGGCGGTGTTTTTATGATCTCCAGTAATCATTATAGGTCTGATCCCTGCAATTCTGCATTTAAGAACAGCTTCCTTTACTTCCTTTCTAGGTGGGTCCATAATCCCTAAGGTTCCTACATAAACAAGCTCACTTTCTAAAAAACTGTTGTAGCTAATACCTTTTTCCTTATATGCTATGCTTATACATCTCAAGGCTTTAGAAGACATGCTTTCTATGCTTCTTAATAGCTCCATTTTTTTTGAGTTAGTTAATTGAGCTACTTGACCATTTTCTATTATGAAAGTGCATCTTTCAAGGAGTTTTTCCGGTGCTCCTTTTACATAACATACTTCTTTTCCTCCTTCTCTGATAACCACTGACATAAGCTTTCTATTGGAATCAAAGGGAAGGTCAAAGGTTCTAATAACTTTATCTAAGTAAGCCTTCATTTCTGTTCCATTGGTATAAAAAGCTTTTATTAATGCAGTCTCTGTAGGATCTCCTTGAACTAGCTTATTCATATCC
>JAEXSY010000099.1 GCA_023440105.1 Bacillota bacterium | reverse complement strand
ATGGCAATAGCTTTTACTGTAGTCATAAGCAGCATCTAATGTTTCTTTATCTTTTATGTTTTTTATATGATATACCCCCCTGCTTCCTGAGCAATCAGTAGGTTTTACAACACATCCATAATTAAAGTGCTCCACAGCCTTAAAAAAATCTATCTTTGAGGTTACCTTATAAAACTCTGGAACAGGTACTCCATTTTCCTTCAAAACTTTTCTCATTGTAGCTTTATTAGTGGTTTGCTCTGCTGTTACTTCATCTATTCCTATGAGATTAAGCTCCTTAGCCACTGCTGCAACGGTTCTCATGGGCATATCACTGGCCAATGTCATAACTCCATCAATCCTGTGTCTAATTGCTGCTTCTATTACTTTTTCTTTATCAATAGTACTTATCACCTCAAAGCTATCAGCATATTTAAAGCCCACAGAATTTTTATTCATATCCACTGCGATTACGTATAACCCCATATCCTTAGCTTTTTTTATGGCAGGTAATTGGAGTATGCTAGCACCTAAAATCATAATTTTTTTCATATTTTACCTCATGATGATTAATTATTTATATTAAAAAAGTATTTACTGCTGAGGATTCAGGAATTTCTATAAACATTTTCTGACTTAGCTATAATCCTTATGGTTTTAATAAATATCTTTAAATCAAAGACAAAAGATATATTTTCCGAATAGAAAACATCGTTCTTAAATCTGTCATCAAGATTGTTGCTGTTTCTATAATAAGCTTGATTATATCCCGTTATTCCAGGTCTTACTAAAAGCTTTTTCCTCTGGATATCTGTATAATTATCTACAAACTCTGGCAAGTCCGGTCTAGGACCTATAAGACTCATATCTCCCTTTATAACATTAAAAATCTGAGGCACCTCATCTAAGCTCGTCTTGCGAATAAATCTTCCTATCCTTGTAAGCCTTGGGTCATCTTCTGAACTAAAGGTTGAGCCATCCTTATTCCTTATATCCGGTGCATTAATCTTCATAGTACGAAGCTTGTACATATTGAATACCTTTCCCCTCCTGCCTAATCGAGGTGAGTTATAAAAAACTGGTCCTTTATCCTCACAATAAATTGCGGGACCTAGAGCCAATAATAATAATACAAAAAAGGGTATAGCGATTACTGATAGTATTATATCTAATCCTCTCTTAACAAAGCTCCTGTACATTATTTCTGTCTTCCTTCACCTTAAGTACTATTTCACTTAACCTATCACAGACATAGCTCACATCTTCATTACTCAACAAGGTATGAAGGGGAAGTGTAAGCTCATTTTGATACATATTAAAAGCATTAGGATAATTCTTAATATCAAAGCCCAGTCTTTTGTAGGCTGTAAACATAGGAAGAGGTTTAAAATGAACATTACAGGAAACTCCAGCCTCCGCCAGGGAAGCTATAACCTCATTCCTTTCCTTCTCATTAAAGCCAGGAAGCCTTATCATATACAAGTGACCTGAAGAAGAAAAATCCTCTCCAAAGTGTCTTATTCTTGTAACCTCAAGGTCATTCATTGACTTATCATAAAGCCCTATAAGCTCACTGCGCCTTTTTAGCAGTGAATCGTATCTCTTTAGCTGAGCAAGTCCAAAGGCAGCAGAAATATCCGTCATATTGCATTTATATGCAGGAAACAAAACATCATATTCCCAGGAGCCTTTTTCAGTTTTCGCAAGGGCATCTTTTGATTGTCCATGAAGGCTATAGAGCATAAACTGCTTATATAGCCAGTTATCATCTATAAAAGAACTATTTCTCCAAGTTACAGCTCCCCCCTCGGAGGTGGTGAGATTCTTTACTGCATGAAAGGAAAATACCGTAAAATCTGCTATCTGTCCGGCATTTTTCCCTCCTCTTCTTGCGCCAAAGGCATGGGCAGAATCTCCAAGGATTATGATTCTGTCAAAGATTCCTTGAAAAGTATTCCTCGATTTAAATAAGTGCCTTTTTTCTAATGCTGCTCTGTATACCTCTTCATAATCACAAAGAACACCCCCAATATCTACAGGAATAATAACCTTTGTTTTTTCTGTTATTGCTGCCCTAAGCTTTTCATAATCCATCTCAAAGGAGTCTTTTTGAGTATCTACCAGAACAATCCTAGCTCCCACGTGATCTATTACTGAGGCAGTAGCTGTATAGGTATAGGCAGAGGTAATAACCTCATCTCCGGGTCCTATTCCTAAAATCCTTAAAGTAATCTCCATGGCTGCAGTAGCAGAGCTAAGGCAAGCCACCTTATTTACTCCTATATATTCAGCCAGATTATTTTCAAAAGCTTTGGTCTTCATTCCAGTGGTAATCCATCCGGATTTCAACACCTCATTTATCCCCTCTAGCTCTAGCTCAGTTATATCTGGTGGAGAAAAATTAATGTGCCTTTTTTCACTATTCCTCATAACTGCTCCTTTTTTATAATTTCTCTATAATATTATTTTCATTAACCTTCCTCAAAGTTGATGCTTCTCTAATTTTATGAACACGGTTAAAGATTTATTCTATTATCTCGGTAAAATTCCTTAAGGGTTTTTCCACAGACATAAGGCGCTATTCCTTTGAAGAACCTTTCCATATCGATGTATAGCTTTTCTATTGACTCCTCCGTAGGGAAGCTAGGGCTTAACCCCGCTGAAAGCTCAGAAGAATGGAGCATAAATTCTATATAAGGAGCATTATTTTCTACAAGGTATATTACTGCTTCTAATATATCATCAATGTCATTTTTTCCGGGTCGCACCCAAATGCTCCGCAGCAATGCCCTGCTTATGAGCTTACTTCTCCTTAAGGGGGTTTTTTCAATAATATTAAATAGGTGTATATCTTTTTTTGGCTTTTTTATTATAGTCATCGGGATCTCCAAGAGCTTCATTGTTCCCTTCTTAGATATATCCCTATAATCAGGATGATAATGCTCTCTAGGAAATCTAGTGTAATCACTTCCTCTGAAGCCTTGCTTACCTCCTGGCGACTTTGCCCAGGAAATCCCCGGAGTCACTGAGCAGTCCACGGTATAATTGTATTTTTCTAATAGCTTCATGTATATTTCGTTCATTGCCCATCGTCCAGCTCTGTGGGAGGTAATAGTATCCTCGAATTTATTCTCTAAAAGCTCTGTCAAAAAGCTTATTTTTTCTTCCATTAGCTCCTCAGGATACTCTATCAGATAGGGCTGATAGAGATAATCATTCCCTGTGACCCTTGCTATAGGGGGGCTGTTCCATCCATGGAGGTGCATACCTATTTCCCCTTCTCCTTTTAAAGAAAGTTTTTTACCAAAGTCTACGAATCCCGCATCCATGGCCATTTCATAATTAGTTAAATAAGTAGGCTTGAAGCCATATTCATTGCAGAGCCGCTGAAACCTATAAAGATTTTTAGCATTATAGGTAGTAATTTCCATAGGCTTTTCCCAAAGATTATCTCCTTCTGTATCAATGGTTATTAAAAAAGGGACTTTATAATTCAAGGGGCTTTCACTCCTCAGCATTTTTATTAAATGTAAAGTTTAAAATCTTTTTTAAAAATTATTTCTAAAGCAATCACTCTTCTAAACTCCATTGTCTTTCCTTAAATAATCTTTCACATACCATTGGGAAAAGATCTGAAGACCCTTCTCCAAGGGAGTATGAGGTCTAAAGCTAATAGCTTTATAAAGCTTATCTATTGAAGCATAGGTTCCTTCTGCATCCCCTTCCTTCATAGGCTCATATATCTTCTGAAATACCACTTCACTGCTCAGTGCTTTGCTTAGTGATCTTTCTAAAGTCCTTATAAAATCCATCAGCTTCACCGGTGAACTGTTTCCTATATTGAATATCCTATGGCCTTGAGGTTTATTAAGGAGCCTTATTATTCCTTCCACTATGTCCTCTATATAAGTAAAATCCCTGTAAAGGTCCTTGTCTAAATCACCATTGTTGAATATCTTTATAGGTTCTCCTTTAAAATAATTCTCTGTAAATGAAAAGTAAGCCATGTCTGGTCTACCCATAGGTCCGTATACCGTAAAGAACCTCAGTCCTGTTGCAGCTATCCCGTATAGGTGGCTGTAGGTATAAGCCATAAGCTCATTGGATTTCTTAGTTGCAGCATACAAGGAAAGAGGGTTGTCTACAAAGTCAGTTTCCTGAAAGGGAATCTTTTTATTCCCTCCGTATACAGAGCTGGAGGAGGCATAGAGAAGGTGCTCCACAGGATACCACCTACAGGCTTCAAGAATATTAAAGAAGCCTACTATGTTGCTTTGAATATATACCTCAGGATTCTCAAGGGAATATCTCACTCCTGCCTGAGCTGCTAGATTAATCACAATATGAGGTTTATACCTCTTGAAGGTGTTCATAACTGCTTCCTTATCTGAGATATCCCCCTTAATGAAGGTAAAATCTTCGAATGGTTCAAGGAGCTTTAATCTTTCGTGCTTTAAATTAATATCATAATAATCATTTATGTTATCTATTCCTACAACCCTGCAGCCCTCCTCTAAAAGCCTCTTAGCTAAGAAAAAGCCAATAAACCCAGCTGCTCCTGTTATGAGATAGGTTCTATCGATGTTTATGTCCTTATAATTCAAATTACTTCAGGCCTCCCTACAGAATAGTATTCAACTCCTGCTGATTTCATAGCCTTTAAGCTATATAGATTTCTTCCATCATAAAGTAAAGGGGTTCTCATTAGCATCTTAAAATCTAAAGGCTTCATTGCTTTTATCTCCTGCCACTCAGTAAAAATATAGCAAACATTAGCATCCTTTAAAGCCTCTTCCACCGTATGAGTATAGGTAACACTTCCTCTGCCACTTTTTCCTTCAGGATAAAGTTTTTTAAAGTTATCTACCCCTACAGGATCATAAGCAAAAATTTCAGCTCCCTGCTCTAATAGCAGCGGAATATTCTCTAAAGCTGGTGCTTCTCTTATATCATCGGTTCCTGCCTTAAAGGTGAGGCCCAGTACTGCCACCTTAAGTCCATTAAAGGTTATAAGTCTCTTGCAAGATTTCCTATACAATAGGGTCTTTTGTCTATTATTCACTTCAATGGCTGCCTTTACTGTTTTCAGCTCATAGCCTTGCTGCCTCGCAAGATATTCTAAGGCTTTGGTATCCTTGGGAAAGCATGAACCACCATAGCCAATACCTGCATTTAGGAATCTTGCCCCAATCCTTTCATCAAAGCTCATGCCTTCAACTACATCCTGTATATCAGCTCCTACCAGCTCACAAAGGTTAGCAATATCATTTATGTAGGATATTTTAAGAGCCAAAAAATCATTAGAGGCATACTTTATCATCTCAGCGGATCTCCTGCTGACAGAGACAATAGGCAGGTTGAAGGGAGCATATATCTTACTCAATATATCCTCTGCCCATTTACTTTCAGTGCCAATTATAACCCTAGAGGCATAAAAGGTATCATAAACTGCCGTCCCTTGAGCTAAAAACTCAGGGTTTGATGCCACCTCCACCTTAACTTCATTAATCAAAAAGTCCTTAATAAACTGCTCCACCTTATCATTAGTTCCCACTGGCACTGTAGACTTTACCACCACCAGGCAGTCCTTCTCTATGCTTTCAGCTATCTGTCTTGCAGCTGTAGCAATATAAGCTAGATTCGCAGATCCATCAGGCTGCTCCGGTGTTCCAACCCCAATAAATATTACATCAGCCTCCTTATAAGCCGATTTGTAATCGGTAGTATAATCAATTCTACCCGCAGCATAGTTTCTCTTCATGAGCTCCTCTAAATCCGCTTCATAGATTGGGGATATTCCCCCTTTCATTAAATTAACCTTCTCTTCATCAATATCCACACAAATAACACTATGACCAACCTCCGCAAAGGCTACTCCTGCCACCAAACCCACATATCCCGTCCCTGCTACAGCTATTTTAAACATAACTTCAATCTCCCATATCCACATTGCATTTATTTTATATATATAAGGCAAATAGAAAATGTATGCTTATTTTATCTCTGTCGGTTTATGTAAGATAATGTAATGTGGATGGCACCATAGAAGTGAGAATTCGTTCGGGGGGGTGCTTGGACTCTTTAATACGGGAATAAGAAAAGAACTCCAAAAATTTGGAGTTCCATAAGATATTAAACAAAATATACATTTTAATTATAGTGTTGATTTTTGACCTTAAAGTTTCTATCACCTAAAGATAAGATTTTTATGATTATTATGTAGCTTGAAGCTCCTAATATATATGCAAGAATATCAAGCCAGTCGCTTGTGCTGTTTTTCTTGTATAGAGGGGTGATAAACTCCCAAAATAATCCACACAAGAAAGCCGTGATAATTGCATTTCTAAGATTGTCAACCTGATATTTGCCCATTTTATAATGAGATAGTATAAAATTCAGATAAGCTAAGAAGGCTACACCTGCTAAAAAATCATTAAAGTGATTCCTTAGTATAACTGATAGAACAGGTATTTCTATAATAGATTTTAAATAAAACCTATTAAAAGAATAAATGGACAAGGTAATGATCAGGATAATAATATTTTTCTTTCTAATTATCTCCATGTACCTTATCCAATTTCGGAGAAAAGACATAATGCTACAAACACAGCAAGTACAACTTGCCAAAAACTCATACCACCGCCATTATTATTACTCATACTAATCCCCCGTTTCTGTTCTATATAAGCACTAAATAACTTTTGTATAAATAGTCCTCCGCATTTATCCTATAGAAATATCGTATACCTAAGCTATTCTATTACCAATAATTATTTTCAAAATAACATTAATAATCTTAACATTATATTAACATTATACAGTAGGTATAGAGAGGTGTAAACAATAAGCCTCCTTATAATATTGATTGTACAGGCTACTCCCTAACAATCCTATAGTATGTCCTAGAGGTCATGATATATACTGCTCCATAAAAAATTGAGAATACAATAAAGGTAACCGCTGTACATACAATATATAGCTTCAGGTTAAATAAATTAAATAAATTCAGCAGCTTATATATCACTGGGAAGGCAAAGGCTATATGAATTCCTGCCGTAATCAAAGGTAAGAAGAATACAGTAAGCACCTGAGAGCTGATGGTTTTCTTTACCTCGTCATTAGTCATCCCTACCTTTTGAAGTGTAACGAAGCGATCCTTGTCCTCATAGCCCTCCGTTACCTGCTTATAGTATATAATCAGCACTGTGGCCAAAATAAATATGGTTCCTAGGAAGATACCCAGGAAGAAAAGACCGCCATAGACACTATAGAATGAATCTTTTTCATAAGCTGATGATTCTACATAGCTATATCCATAATCAGGTTTTAAAGCCTCTCTAATAGCATCATATATATCGATCTGCCTTTCGCTATCAACATTTAAGTCAAAGCCATAATCATACTTAGGGGTAGCAGCGGACTCTCCATAGAACTCCTTCTCATGGATGCTTAACATTTTTAGAGTTTCCATGTCCTTTACTACTATTTGGTAGGTGGTAACTACATCCATAGCTATCTGTCCATTTCCTATGAAATCGTCGATAACCTCTTTTACCTTAAAGGTCCCGTATTTTTCAAGGGTTAAGGTATCCTTCAAATAATCTGAACGATTAGAGCAGATAAGTATTTCTCCATCCTCTAGGGATTTATTCTCTCCCATCAGCCTGTTATAGTCCTCTAGGGGAACAAAGTATAGAGTTCTAAGCTTAGTAGTTACAGCCCCTATTCCTTCATCAAGAGATTCTCTGTCAAGGTATATTTGTCCTTCCTTTTCTATTCCTGTAAAGCTTAGGCTCCGGTAGTTTAATAAATCTACTGGTTCTTCTCCAAAGGATTCTAAAACCCCTTGTACCGTCTTTTCAACTCCCTGAATGTATTCCTCAGAATTGTATTCGGAGGTAATTACTATATTTCTAGGATATCTGCTTCTTATAACATCCTCCATGCCTATGTAAAGAGAAATGGTAGAGGATAGCATCACCAGCACCGCCGTAGATAGAATGCATATATTAGCAAGTCCCGCACTGTTCTGCTTCATTCTATAGAGCATTCCCGAAACAGATATAAAATGATTGGTTTTATAATAATAGCCTTTATTTTTTCTTAAAAGCTTCAAAACTACTATGCTACCTGTCATAAAAAGAAGATAGGTACCTATTATAACAAGGATTACCGCAACAAAAAACATAACAAGTGCTGTAAGTGGATCTTTTATGGTAACGGATATATAATATCCATAGGCCAAAGTTCCAAAGCCAATTAAGGCTAATAACCACTTGGTCTTAGGCTCCCTTTCGCCAACCTGTCCTCCCTTTAAAAGCTCTATGGGCTTTGAAACGATGATATGCCTGAGACTATTTAACAGTATCAAGAAATATATCCCAGAAAACAATACTGCCGTCACCACTATAGCCTTAGGAATAATCTCATAGCTATAGGAAACCTGAAAATGTACTATTCTAAAGAGCAATAGCTCTAGTGCCTTGCTGAATACAGCTCCTAAGAGAAGTCCAAAAACAATACTTAGAGCATAAACGATAATAGTCTCATAGAATATAATTCTTCCTATATGCTTTTTTTCCATACCAAGTATATTATAAAGCCCTAGCTCCTTTTTTCTTCTCTTCATGAGAAAGCTGTTAGTATAAAATAAAAATATAGCTGAAAAAAATCCTATGACTATCATTCCCAGAAATAATATCTGCTGCATCTGGGGACCGCCAGCCATAGCCTTAATCTTTTTACTGAAGGAAAGACCGGAAATCATATAGAACATCATAACCATACCTATTCCTGTAAGAATGTATGGAACATAAGTCCTCTTATTTTTCTTAATGTTATCCACCGCAAGCTTAGGATAGAAAATCTTATGCATTTCTAGCACCTCCGGTAGCTATCATAGTGAGGGTATCAGAGATCTTTTGATACATTTCCTCCTTTGAGCTTTCTCCTCTGTATATCTGATGGAATACCTCCCCATCCTTGATAAACAGTACTCTTTTAGCATGACTAGCTGCCTTGGTGGAGTGAGTTACCATAAGGATTGTTTGTCCCTCTCTATTTATTGCTTCAAAAAGTCTTAAAAGCTCATCAGTAGATCTAGAATCCAGCGCTCCTGTAGGCTCATCGGCAAGAACTAGCTTAGGGTTAGTTATCAAAGCTCGGGCTACAGCCGCTCTCTGCTTTTGTCCTCCTGAAACCTCATAGGGATATTTTTTCAGTATATCTCTTATTCCAAGCTTTTCTGCAAGAGCTTCCAGCTTCCCCCTCATCTCTTTATAATCTTTTCTCGCCAGCACCAGGGGAAGATATATATTATCTTCTATAGAAAAGGTATCCAAAAGATTAAAATCCTGAAATACAAAGCCCAGGTTATCCCTTCTAAAGCCGCAGATATCCTTTTCTTTAATCGTAGTAATATCTTGACCTCTGAGAAGAATCTTCCCACCGGTAGGCTTATCTAATGCTGCAAGAAGGTTTAACAGAGTGGTCTTTCCTGATCCAGACTCCCCCATAACTGCAACATACTCGCCTTCCTCCACAGAAAAATTAACATTATTTAAGGCCTGTACCTTGTTTCCTCCAAAACGGGTAGTATATATTTTTTTAAGATTTTCCACCTGTAAAAGCTCCATGTAATAATACCTCCTAAAAGTTATCTTGTATTTATTATAAAAGGAGAGAAAATATCCTTACATAGAATTCTCTTACACCTTCTCAACATTAACCTTACAATTTTGTAAGGACATATGAGCCCCTTATTATTAAAAAGCTTCATTCCACCTCTAATGGCAAATAGCTTAAATCAATAAGAATTCTAGTACCGACACCTATCTTAGACTCTACGGATATGTTATGAGAAAGCTTTTTGCATATTCTTTTGGACAAGTATAAACCAATCCCAGTGGCCTTCTTATAGCTTCTTCCGTTATAGCCTGTGAAGCCCTTTTCAAAGATTCTTGGAATATCCTCTTCTTTTATTCCTATCCCTGTATCCCCAATTATGAGGGTCTTGTCCACAATATAAAGTTTTATCCTCCCCTTATTAGTGTACTTAATACCATTAGAAAGTACTTGCTCCAGTACAAATAACAGCCACTTTTCATCAGTGATTATCCTGACATCGGTGCCTTCATATTCCACTGTAAGCTTTTTTCTTATAAATTGTGGAGCATACCTTCTGATAGCCTGCCTAATTATTGGATCTAGTGGCTGCTCCTTGATTACAAAATCAGAATTATCACTGTCCAGCCTAAGGTAGCAGAGAACCATCTCCACATACTGCTCGATCTTAAAGAGCTCAGACAGAAGCTCCTTGCTTTCTTCTCTATCCTCTCCCTGAAGGATAAGTCTCATAGCAGCTATTGGAGTCTTTATCTGGTGTGCCCAGAGAGTATAGTAGTCTATCATCTCTTTATACCTTTCCTCTTTTACCTCCTCTGAAGCTCTCATATTCTCAAAGAGGGTTTTCACAAGCTTACTATAATCCTTCTCAATAAGGTTCTTTCCCTCAGGCAGATTATCTAGGTATAAAACGACTTCCTTCTCTGCTCTCATAAGCTCTAAATGCCTTTGATAAAAGCTTCTAAAGTCCCATACAATAAAAGCAATTCCTACTAAGAAGCAGATTACAGTCCCATATCCCACGGCTGTTAATGGAAGCTGAAAAAGATAAAATACCACGGCAAATATTGCTGAAAAGGAAATAAAGAGGCTAACCCCTTTAATTTTCATTCTTATATATTCCTTTAATAAGTTAGACACATTACAACCACCTTCACAAAAGATTCATCTCACAATAAATATCATCAAAGGTCTAAGTGCATTATCAAAAAGATAGCTTCCACAGCCTATAATAGTGGCATGTCCTTTGCTTTATTCAATAATATATCCCATGCCCTTTTTGGTAATTATGAAGTCTATAAGTCCCAGGCTATCGAGTTTTTTCCTAAGCCTTGTGACATTTACTGAAAGGGTATTTTCGTCCACGTAGTAATCCGTCTCCCAGAGCCTGTTCATAAGGGTATCTCGGCTTATAATCCTGCCCTTGTTCTCCATTAAAATATATAAAATCTTATAATCATTCTTTGTGAGCTCTAATCTTTGATCCTTGTATGTTAAGGTGGCGTCGTCTTTGTTTAGAACAGCACCTCTATGACTGAGCTCTGCTGCATTT
>JAEXSY010000063.1 GCA_023440105.1 Bacillota bacterium | reverse complement strand
TGGATGAGCTTCTTTCCAGCGAAGAAAAAAAGCAAATACAAATCCTTGCTGAGGAAAAACGAAAGAATATAGATGATATGATGTTTAGAATATATGTAAATTCTGCAGAGGGAGATAAAGTAAAGATTACTCTTCCTATGCCTTTAATAAAGATGGGACTAGAATTGGGAATGGCTATGCCTCAGGTTTCAGGAAATGATGCTTTAAAAGGTATAGATTTCTCTCAACTTATTACCATGGTAGAAAAGGGAGTTATAGGTAGGCTGGTTGAGGTAGAAACTGCAGATGGAGACATAGTAGAGATTGTGGTGGAATAGCTATGAGGATATATGTAAAATCTCCCGGAAGCAGGACTATAAATATAGTTCTCCCTTCAAGACTTATATTAAATAATCTAACAGCTACCATAGGTACAAAACAAATTAATAAATATATAAGCGAGAATACTCACCAAGAGGCAATACTTTCCCCTCAGGAGGTTAAGAAACTCATAAAGCTTATTCACCAGCTAAAGAAAAAGTATCCTGATTGGTATATTGTTGATGTGGAAAGTGCTGATGGTGAAATAGTGAAGATAAAGCTTTAGAGAGATGGAATAAAGTGATAAAAGATATAGTAATAATGAAGACGATATTATCAATAAAAATGATATCGTCTTTTAATTTTATTTAAAATGATTCATCAGAAATTCATAGCCCTCTGCTATAATTTAAGTTGAAATACAAATTAATTGATTAAAATACAGTTATTGTAATTAAGAGGTTGTAGCTATGAGTTAAGTTAGGGGGGTGGCTTTATGACTAAGGTGTTATTTTTAGAGGATGAACCTACTATTTTAGAGGTTTTAACTGAATATATGAAGATGAAGGATTATATTGTGATTCCAGCCAGCGATGGACAAGAGGCACTAAGATTGCTGGAAACACAGGAATTTGATATAGCAGTATTAGATATTATGGTGCCTGGTGTCAGTGGGTTAGAGGTGCTTCAATATATAAAAGAGACTAGAGCGGGGATGGCAACTATTATGCTCACGGCTCTGGAGGATGAGAAGACCCAGGTAAAGGCTTTTAATCTCTTTGCTGACGATTATGTGATTAAGCCTGTATCTCCAATCATCCTTTTAAAGCGGATGGAAACGATATTAAGAAGAGTAAAATGGCAGGAGCAGAATAAGAAATTAGAAGAGGGCTTATCTATTCATCAGGAAGCATATCAAGCCTTTTATGATGGAACCCCCTTAGACCTTACCTTAAGTGAATTTTTATTGCTTCAGGCTTTAGCAAAAGAGCCTAGCAGAGCTTTTACTAGAGAACAGTTGATTCTTAGGATTTTTAATGAGGACTATATCGGAAATGACCGGATCATTGATGCCCATGTGAAGAATTTAAGGAAGAAGCTGCCTAAAAATTATATAAAAACTGTAATTGGAGTAGGTTATCAGTTCAATAAGGAGGCATAGATAAGTTGGGATTAAATAAAAAAACATTTTTATATAGCATGATAATTTCACTTATTATGGTGGCTTTAGTTGTAGGTTATTTTACCCTCATGCTTCCTTCCTTATATGTAGACCACATGGAAAAAAGCAATTATGAATCTATTATAGCTGTGCATAAGGGATATATAAAAGATAAAAGTTATGATAATCTCCCTGTGAAAAATCCTACTGGTTCCCTGACATTAGAGATACCAGGTCAGGGTGACACCCTTCATATAACGGGGAAGTTTTTTAAAAGTGATGTAACAATTAAGGATGAAAAGCTAAGAGAAGTGATAGATGAAATTAGATACTATTTATCTGACTATGAAAGACTTGATGAGCTCTCAGAGGAATCCATTGATCTTTCATTAATTAAGGAAAAATTATTACCTGAGGATATATTAAAGGACTACCCTTTAGAATTTAACTTTAGTGGTAAGGATGCTCAGGATAGCTTTAAGGAAGGTAGTTCAAAAGTACACAGGGTATCAGATTCACTGATGGTATTTGAAACTAGTACACAAGATGAGGGCAATAATTATACATCCTATATAGCAATGGGTAAAGGAGATGATTCTTTTATAATTTCATTGCTTCCTATTATGACACCACAAATTGACGAGATAAGGCCAGTAATACTGGGTAGCCTGCCGATGATAGCAGCAGTGGTATTTTTGCTAGTACTTATATTTTCTAAGGTATTTTCTAATGGTATAGTAAATCCTATTATTGACCTTGCCACCTATGCAGATTCCGTAAAAGAATCAAACAATCTAGAATTAGAACCATTAAATATAGAAGGGAAGGACGAGATAGCTCAGCTTGGAAGAAATCTTAATGAACTTTATGAAAGGCTTAGGGAGAATTATAAGGAGTTAGAAAGAAAGAATAGAGCATTATCAGAAGAAAATAAAAGGCAGGAGGTATTCCTACGGGCTTCCTCTCATCAATTAAAAACACCAATAACTGCAGCATTATTATTGATAGAAGGCATGATAAATGAAATAGGTAAATATAAAAATACAAAGGAATATCTTCCTAAGGTTAAGGAGCAGCTGCAATCTATGAGGAGGATTGTTGATGATATTTTATATTTAAATCACTGTGCTGATAATCTTAAGATAGAGGCTGTTGACTTAAGAGAAATTCTTCAGAAGTCCTTAGAGAGCTATAATATTCAAATAAAGGATAAGGGGTTATCTGTAAAGATTCAAGGTGCTATGGGATATATAGAAACCGATAGAGAGATCCTTAAGAAGATAATAGATAATTTATTATGTAATGCAGTTTCATATACACCCAAAGGGGAGACAATTGAAATTATCTTTAAAGAAAGGCAGCTATACCTAAGAAATTATGGAGCATATATTGAAGAAGAGCTACTTCAGCATATCTATGAACCCTTTGTTAGCGGCAGCAGTAAGGAAAAGGGACATGGTCTGGGGCTTTATATAGCTTCTTATTATGGAAAGCTCCTAGATTGTGAGATTAAAGTTGATAATTTTTCTGGTGGCGTACAGGCGGAGCTTATTTTCAATTGACCAGTTTAGATTCACAGAGCTTCTTTTTATTCACATAACATGTGCATACAAGCTTCATAGGAAATTCATCTCAAGTTGATATAATTTACTTAATGAGAGAGGGAGTGATTTATAGATGCTGCTTACAATTAAAAATTTGGAGGTCCGCTATGGAAAGCAAATAGCACTTAAGATTGATGAGCCCATTGTTTTCAATGAAGGAGATAGGATTGGCATAATAGGCTCTAACGGAGCAGGTAAGACAACCTTCGTTAAATCTATACTTGGGCTTACTGATTATAAGGGAAGTATAAGTACAAAGCTTAAACCAGAAGAAATGGCAGTTCACATGCAGCATAATAAATATGTGAATACCATGGCTGTGAAATATATTATGGAAACCATATTAGATACAAAGATAAAAAAGGATAAAAGGCTTCAGGAGCTTATAAGCTTTTTTGACTTTGAGCAATGCCTGAAGAAGAAATATTCAGCTCTTTCAGGAGGACAGAAGCAGAGGCTTACTATTATAATGGTTATGCTTCAGGAGGCACCCCTGACCTTTTTTGATGAAGTCACATCAGGTCTTGATTTTGAAACTCGCCAGAAGCTTATGGAGAAGCTGGTTCAGTGGTATAGTAATAAAAATACTGCTCTCTGCGTGGTATCTCATTATTATGATGAACTAGAACAATTAGCTGATAAAATTTTGCTTCTGGATGAAGGAAGGGTAATAGCCTTTGGAGAAAAAGAAGAGCTATTTAAAAAATACTGTGGAAATGCAATTATAACCATAGATAATAATGAAAGCAATGAAAGGCTTACCTCTATGTTTCCAAAACTAGAGGCGCCAGGACATTTAATTGCCCTATCCTGCAAAAATAAGGATGTGGAAGAGAAAATCACTTCTATTCTAATAAATAATAATATTAATTTTAAAAGAAGCAACAGTGATATAGAGATTATGTCAATTAATGCAAAGACAAGCTATTATAAAAAGTTACAGTAAGGAGGAGAATGATATGAAAGCTAGGAGCAGTATCTTAAGTCTTATTTTATATGAAATAAGAAATGTTATGGGAAATCCTTTTATAACTATATTTGGTGTGGTATTTCCTGTTGTTATGTCCTTTATAATAACAAGAGGATTAGCTTCACAGGTTCCTGAGAATATGGTCAAGCAGGCAAATACAGATGTTTTTATTTCAATGAGCTTGGTTATGCCCATGGCTATAATATTCCTCGGCTATGCAGCAACCTATTCTCAAGAAATAGAAAATGAAATACCTATACGTATGAGATTATTTGGAATCAGCGAGAAAAGCTTAATCATAGCTAAAATAATTGCACAAAATATTGTTATGACTATATCCTTTATTATTTATAGTATTTTTGGTTTTATAGTTTTAGATATACAAGTTCCAAGAGTAAGCTCTGCACTAATTTTGATATTATGCTTATACCTTTTAGGTATGATATTCTTTATATTATCCCATGGCATATCCAATATTTTTAAAAAGTTTGGGCCAACCTATAGTGTCGCAATGGTTTTATATTTTGGAATTATGATTCTTTGTGGCATGATGGGAATTTCAACAGATAATCTTCCTAAGGCATTGAAGGCGGTAGCCTATACTCTTCCTATAACTTATGTAAGCAGTGATTTTATAGATTTTTGGCAGAAGGGCAGCTATAATTTTGTACCACTAATTCAATCCTTTATATTTATAGGAGCTATCTCATGTATTATTTTAATATTATCCCTTTATAGAGATAGAAGAGTTGTTAGGTGATTACTTTACTTTTAGATTATATTTAAAGCTTATATAAATAAATAAAAGGGCTTTCATCTAAGGTTTTCTTAATAATCAATAGATGAAGCCCTTAATTAATTATTTTTCAAAAAAGTTTTCTCCATCGTCTAGGATAACCTTTTCTTCTTCTTGATCATAGGTTCCAGTATACATCTTTTCTCCATCCTGAGATATGAAGAATTCTGAAAGAAGTGATAGGTTGGAAGGTTGACCTTTTTCATCCTCTACAAGCCATGACCAGCGACCATAATAATAAGGCTCTTCTTCTATCATAACCTCTCCTACTATAGAAAAGCTGTAGGTAAAGCCAGTTTCAGGATCTTCTGTTCCTAGCTTGTCATATAAAACCTCTGTTATTTCCTCTTCTGTAAGAGCTGCAGCCTCATTGTTATTTGAGGTATCCTCACTTTGGAAGTTTTGCTTAGGACCAGGATTCACATCTTCGTTCACAGCACAGCCACCTAAGACAAATACCGATGCTGAGATAATTAGTGCTGTAGTTAATTTATTCATTGCATTACTTCCTTTCTGGTTATATGTCTATATAATATATACGATTAAAAAATCATATTAGTTATTTTTGTAGCATCTTATTTTTATAGACGATACATCCATAGAAAAGATAATAGTACTAGTATTTTTTAAAATACTTATGTATAATGGTATAATATCTAGTCGAATTTTGTCAAACAATTAGATGTTAAATAGTCGAAAAACTCTGTATACGGCCACAGTAGCTTTGTTTATTGAGTGGTATGGATCAGATCGTTGGTAAAATTATATTTTATGAATGGTCTATTTTTAATTTCGAAACTTTTTATTAAGCATCGAAAGGAAGAGTATTTATGAATTATCAATTAATGAAACATGCTAAAAAATATAATAGGAAGCACCGACGGAAAAAACTATGGCAAAAACTTATCAGCGTTTTGGGCTGTATGGTGATGTTTTTTACGATTTATTCTTTGATTTTGCCTGCCATAACTATGGAAAAAGACCTAGTATGCGGAATAGAAGAGCATCAGCATGATTCCTCTTGTTATGAAGCTGTCCTTTCAACAAGACAGCTGGTTTGTACAACTAAGCCTCATGAGCACATCACGGACTGCTATGACGCAGAAGGTAAGTTGATTTGTGATTATGCGGATTTCTACATCCACAGCCACAATAGAGATTGCTATCAGGATGATGAACTGGTTTGTACCCTTCCTGATATCAAGTCACATACCCATACAGATGAGTGTTATGAAGAAACTACAGAATATACCTGCGATCTGGAAAAAACAGAAGCGATACCCCATGAACACTCTGAAAGCTGCTTTGACGCAAATGAGCAATTGGCTTGTGGGTACTTAGAAGTCTTGGAGCATGTTCATGATGACAGCTGTTTTGAAGTTAGCCAATCAGATGACGAGTCTGTTTTAGTCTGCGAAAATACCGAACATCTGCATTCAGAGGCCTGCCTTGAAGCAACGTCTGATGATGTGACAGAAGAATATATAGGGGATGAAACCACTAGACATTCAATCCACCTGACCTATAATGAGGTAAAGGATGCTTTCTTTAATGATTCAGATTATTCCCAATACTTTAACTCTAACAATCCTATTGGTACGGCAGGAAGCTTCCATATCGTAGCCTTCGATACGGCATATTTGAATGCCCACACCAACGGAAATATACTGGCTAAGAATCTGTATGCAGGTAGCAATTTTGGTACCAACAATTTAACGAGGGAGCTGAGTTATGTACAGAACTACAAGCAGGTAAGCAGCACCAGTGCTTCCAGCACCGATCACATCCTAGTCATCGGAAGCGAAAATACCGTTGATTTCGTTGACAATGGAAATGCTTTCTCCATCAATGGCACTAAGATCGATAGGCCCTACAACCTGATTCAGGACAGGAATACCGCAACTGCACCATTTATTGACCTGAATCGTGTCAGAAATGAGATCAGCCAAGTTTCCGTAAGACTGGGGGAATATTCCGATGCGAACTTTATCTATACCTCTTCCAAGGACCTGAATAAGGGCTACAACAAGCTTGAGTTGACGACTCCGTCTGGTGTTGGAGTGGTAAACTATACAGCCACTCAATTGAAGGAAAAACTGGAAAGCTATGTTCAGATTGACGGCTTTAAATCGGACTCTAGGGGCACGGTAGTCATAAATGTGGACTGCGCCGGCGTAACGGAGATCAATATGCCCCAGGCACGGGTCTTGATTGATGGTCAGCTACAGGAAACAAATGAGGTTACAGAGTTCTCCGCTGGTAAGGTGATTTGGAACTTTATAAACGCCAATGGCGTCACCATCAACACCCACCTGATGACCGGAATAATTGTTGCTCCTGGTGCCACGGTGAACATCAACCACAACTTAAATGGTACGGTGGTAGCCGACATTGTCACCGTCAATGCTGAATCTCATAGGACGGACTTTAGCGGCTCAGTCACAGAGCCTGATGAGGACGTGGAGGAGAACGAATACTACGTCACCGTTCAGAAAATTCAAACTGGATACGTGGGCACTACCCTTGCTGGAGCAGAATTTGATCTGTACAAATGGGAGAATAACGATTGGGTTAAGGTTAATACCGAAGCTCTTGTAACCGGCGAAAGAGGTACCGTGATGCTCCGCAATCTGGAGGCAAGCGTTGCCTATAAGCTGGTGGAAACGAAAGCTCCCACAGGCTATGTGATGAAAGACGGTGCATTTTTCTTCTGGGGTAGAACCGATAAAAACCAGAGCCAGCCTAGCCAATGTCCCAGCGGTTTCTCTGGAATTATGGTGGAGGTTGGCGGAACTTTCCTGGCAGCCAACGATAAGGATGTTATAGTCGAAACCACATCTCTGAGTATCAAGAAAATGTGGCTTGCTGCAGATGGTTCCGATTTAAAAGATATAACAGTGGAGAGCATCAATGTGAATGTCTATCAGATCGCCGATGGTGATGAAGAAAACAAAAAACTGTACAAGACACTGACACTGAGCAGTGCCGTGAATTGGATGGAAACCCTAGAGGATCTTCCATTGACCGGGACAAGCAGCGATGGCACCAGGATTTATTATACATACACCGTAGAAGAAGTTGCGGTGGATGGATATACATCAAGCTATGAAACTAAAGATGGTTCCGTAACAATCACAAATACCAAAGATGAAACTTCTGGTGATGATTACACACTGCCTGAAACCGGCGGTAGGGGAACTAATTATTACACAACCAGTGGAGTGCTAATCATGGAGGCTGCTTTGATGTGGCTATGGGTGGAGAGGTACAAGGATGAAAGGAGGGCAGAATAGATCTCTTTTCATGGTATAAATTATTGTGCCAGACTTTATTTTATGATGCTAATAAAAAAGGGAGTTTATGATATGAAAAAAATGAAGAAGTTTACTAGTTTTATTTTGACTTTAATAATGGCTTTTTCTATGTCTTCTATAACATTTGCGGCTGAAACCTACTCAATTACTATTAATAACTCCATTAAAGGCCACATCTATGAGGCATACCAGATTTTTACTGGTGACCTGCATGAGGGTGTACTGTCCAACATCAAATGGGGCTCCAGCATCACCAATTCTCATGATTTAGGAAGTGCTGCCACTGTTGCTGAAAAGATGGACACTAATTACACTGGAGAGGATAAAATTACTCTAGACGATCTGTTGGAGATGATTACCCTGGGTGATTCCGTTGCCAATAGCGATAAAACTTCTAATTCCTATGTGATTTCCGGCTTGAGACCAGGTTACTACCTGGTGAAGGATAAGGATGATTCTCTTACCGGAGAGAATGATTCCTACACCGAGTATATTATCAAGGTTGTGGGTGATGTAGAGACCAACCCCAAGTCCGATGTACCTGAAGTTGAGAAGAAGATCAAGGACACTAACGATTCCGAAGATAGTTCTATCGATGATAATCCATGGCAGGATTCCGCTGACCATGACATTGGCGATAAAGTTCCATTCCAATTGAAGGCTACCCTGGCTGATAATGTTTCTTCTTATACCACCTACAAAATCGTATTTCACGATACCCTGTCCAAGGGTCTGACTTACAACAACGATGCCAAGATATATATAGACGGCAAGGAAACAAAAGGTTTCACCTTTAATGCTACGGTAAATGCTGATAAAACCACTACCTTAACTGTTTCCTGCGACGACGTGAAGGCTCTGGGTGCAACCAATAATTCAATCATCACAGTGGAATACACTGCAACCTTGAACGAAAACGCCAACCTGGGTTTCCAGGGAAACCCCAACGAGGTCTATCTGGAGTACTCCAATAACCCCAATAAGTCGGAAGAGACAGGTGAGACTCCTAAGGATATTGTCATTGTTTTCACCTATAAGACCATCATAAACAAGGTTGACAGCGACAATAAGCCTCTGACTGGTGCTGAGTTCCGTCTAGATAAGTTTGTTGCTAACGAGAAAGGTGAAGATACTTACAATGATATGAAAGGAACTTGGACTCCCATTACTGCTGTTAAAAATCAAGATGGTACGGTGTTCACCTTCGCTGGTTTAGATGATGGCGAGTATCGTTTGATTGAGACTGTTACCCCAGATGGCTACAACTCCATTGACCCCATTTATTTTACGGTTACTGCCGAGCATGATGTAGAGTCTAATAATCCTGCTCTCAAATCCCTAAATGGCGATGCGACCAAAGGTGAGATTGATTTTACTGATAATCTTGTGGATGGTTCTCTGTCAGCTGATGTTGTCAATAAATCTGGTGCTACGCTACCAGAGACAGGTGGTATGGGTACAACACTGTTTTATGTCATAGGTGGAGGTTTAGTTCTAGTTGCTATTGTATTACTAATCACTAAGCGTCGCATAAAAATGTAATAATCATCAATTTGATAGGTACAAAATAATAGAATCAGCAGGAAGTGAAAAAACGATGATTGGAGGTTCGAAAAGAGGTTATAAGAAGAAACATGAATCAAATGGCTCCATAGAGAGTATTAGTAATATTTCGATGCCTACTCAAGAACAGCTTCAAAATGAACTAAATAGAATCAAGCGCAAGAATGCCTACAATAAGGCTTTTAGCAGCACGATATATGCCTTGGTTGTTGTTACTGCATTGGCAGTTTTGATAGCTACTCTATGGCTACCAGTTCTGAAAATATATGGTTCATCTATGACACCAACGTTATCAGATGGTAATATAGTTATTTCTGTGAAAACAGGAGATTTGAATAGGGGAGATATTATAGCCTTTTATTATAACAACAAAATTTTGGTCAAGCGAGTAATTGCAGGTCCTGGTGATTGGGTCGACATAGATAAGGATGGTACAGTATACGTTAATGATATGGAGATGAAAGAACCTTATTTGAATGAAAAGGCATTGGGTGACTGTAATATTGAGCTACCATATCAAGTTCCTGAATCTAAAATTTTTGTAATGGGTGATCATCGTAGTGTTTCAGTAGATTCTAGGAATACTGCTGTCGGTTGTGTAGCAGAAGAATTTATCCTTGGAAAACTTATCTTTTGTGTTTGGCCCTTTGAGGCATTTGGAAAAGTTAATTGATTAAAAATTATCAAAAGTTATATGAGATTAGTCATAATTGTATAGTGACTAAAGATAAAGAAAGTATTTCTACCAGGTAAATAACAGTGAGGAGAATCCTATATGAAGAAACATTTACCTACCATACTTTTAATATTGGTTTTTTGTGTAGGGCTATCCCTGCTACTTTATCCAACTGTAAGCGATTATTGGAATTCCCTTCATCAATCTCGTGCCATAGCTAGCTATGTGGAGGCTGTAGCTGACATTGACAACACTCAGTATGAAGCTATTTGGGAAAAGGCTAAAGAGTACAATTTATCACTTGCAGAAAAAGGAAATCGTTGGACGTTAACTGAAGAAGAGCTTGAAAATTACTACGATCAGCTAGATGTTTCTGGTAATGGAATTATGGGCTATATCGAAATTCCCACCATTGGGTGTGCTCTGCCAATATATCATGGTACAGATGAGGCTGTACTTCAGATTGCCGTCGGTCACATTGAAGGAAGTTCACTTCCAACTGGTGGTAGTAGTACTCATACTGTCCTTTCTGGACATAGGGGGCTTCCTTCTGCCAAGTTGTTTTCTGATTTGGATAAATTAACTGAAGGTGATGTATTTTTGCTTCATGTACTGGACAAAACACTTACCTATGAGGTGGATCAGATTTTGATTGTGTTTCCTGATGAGACAGATTCTCTTAAAGTTGAGGAAGGAAAAGATCTATGTACATTGGTGACCTGCACACCTTATGGTGTAAATTCACATCGGTTATTAATTCGCGGGCACCGTGTCGAGAATCAGGAGACTGAACAAGCTGTTCGTGTGAGGGCAGATGCACTGCAAATTGAACCGTTACTGGTTGCCACCTTCATGGCGATACCTATGCTTATGGTGCTGCTGGTAGCACCA
The DNA here is from genome assembly GCA_023440105.1 of Bacillota bacterium. GTDB lineage: Bacteria > Bacillota > Clostridia > Clostridiales > Clostridiaceae > JAEXZL01. The sequence goes on along the minus strand of JAEXSY010000063.1, from coordinate 2,598 downwards.
GTGAAGAAAAAGAAATGAGGTGAAACCCATGGAAAAACTGAAAACCAAAGGCATTCTCTTTCTGGTGCTTGTGCTGCTTGTGCTGGAGAGGATGTCTCTTACGACATTTGCTAAGGAAGTTCCGGATTTGAACAAAAGTGGTTCTATTTCCGTTACTATAAAGAATAGAGACAGCGTCATTTCAGGTGGCAGCCTGACACTATATCAAGTAGCCGAGGTTCAAGAGGATGATGGAGATTATAATTTTGTCTTCACCTCTGAATTTGTGAGTTGTCAGTTGTCTCTGGAAAACATTCAGTGGGAGCAGCTTGCTAAAGATTTAGCTAACTATGTAGAAAGTGCCGATATTACTGGTATTAAAAAATCAATTGATTCAAAGGGGAATGTGATATTTTCAAATCTGCAATTGGGACTTTATTTGATTATACAGGAGGACGCTGCCCCTGGTTATTATGCGGTGAATCCATTTCTTATATCTGTGCCCATGGAAAGTGAAGAAAAGTGGATTTATGATATAGATGCTACACCAAAGGTGGAGCTGGAAAAGGAACAGAACAAGGACCCGTCCTCTCCTAATTCATCTGATGAATCGGTTCTGCCGCAGACCGGACAGCTCAATTGGCCAGTTCCCGTCCTGGTGGCTTCAGGATTGATCTTGTTTGCTTTCGGATGGTTCCTATGCTTTGCAAGGAGAAAAAATCGCTATGAAGAATAAAGCAGGAGTAATATGTATGGTATTGGGGGGAGTACTGATAATTGCGGCACTGTCCCTTTTCTTATGGAATCTCAGGGAAGCACAGGAAGCACAAAAATCCTCAGAGCTTATACTTCCACAAATAATTGCGGCCGTTGGAAATAGAGAGGACAATATAATGCCCGACCCCTATGATACAAAAATGACGGAAATAAATATTGATGGTAATAGTTATATAGGTTATTTATCCATCCCTACATTGGGATTGGAATTGCCAGTTATGTCTGAATGGAATTATACAAAATTGAAAATAGCTCCCTGCCGTTTTTATGGTTCTACTAAAACTGGAGATTTTGTCATCGCTGCCCATAACTATAGGCGGCATTTCGGCTTAATCTCCAGCTTGAAGGTTGGCGACACAATCATTTTTAAAGATATAGATAATATCACATGGTTCTATGAAATAGCAGCGGTAGATGTATTTACGAGAGATGCTGTTCAGGAAATGACAGACGGAAACTACGATTTGACACTTTTTACCTGTACATATGGAGGACAAAATCGCATAGCAGTACGGTGTGATAAAATATCCCATTAAATATAAAAATACAATTAATTAAAATAGTAGAGATAAAATTATGAGCATAAGGGCACTGCCAAATTCATCGGCAATGCCCTCCTTTTGCTGCTTATTATTCATCATCATTACATTCCTTGGATACTTTCACTGAAAGTAATTCTTTTAGTCCAATATAATCAGAATAAAATTGTTCTAATCGTTGTGTAACTGTATCCCAATAAGCTTTTGATTGTGTTTCTGCACGAGCAATCATATCATTACACTTTTTCTCAGTTTCTAATTCCATTGTACGGCACTTTTCTTCGGTCTCATTCAGGAGTTTACTAGATTTTTCACGACTCTCTGATTCTAATCGAGCACAAATATCAACCTGCTCTAACTTAAGGCGCTGAATATTTTCTAAATACTGAGCGCCAGCAGCCTCTACAGCTTTAAATACCCCATTAAGCTGTAATGATGCTTCGGCTATAGAGCCTGCATTTTCAATAGCGATTTTTCTGGATTGTAGCTCTTCAGAAGCTTTTTGTAATTCTTCTTGCAGTTTTTCATTTTCTTTAATTTGAGCAAGGAGAAGCTCTAATAAATCCAAACGTTTTAGCTTTTTTAATTCTTTGTCAGTCATGGACAACCCCTCCAAACATAAACCATTACTTTAATCTTGCTTAATTTCGCCTTTTAATATAGCACTTACAAGAGTAGAGTAAATTCATATATTATAGGTAATTATAGCATATTTAGAATTTATAATGTATTATGTGTTGAAAAATAGGGCTTATTAAGAAATTTCTTGTCTATAGACTATTTTTATCAATATAATCATTAGCTATATCTAATAACTTATTTTTATTATTAAACTCAGGCTTTTCTAATACCTTTTCCAGAAGATGCTTTAATATATCTCCTATATGCTTTCCAGGCTTTAGCTGGAAGGTTTTCATAATATCCTCACCGGTAACCTCAAGGTCCTTGATGTATAAAGGATTATCTTCCTTAATAATAACTTCTGTCCTCTTCCTAAGTTTCTCTACCTTATCTAAATCATGAGGAGGTGCACTGGCCAGGATATCGGCTCTTTGTAGGGAGAAGAGAAGAGGCATATTTTCTGTGCCTATATCTCCCATGACTCTCTTCCAGGTTGAATCTTTAGGAGAGCTGAATACCATCATATGATGAGAAACAAGCTTCTTAACCATGGCAATTGTTTGATTGTCATATGTAAGTCTCCTTAATATCCTTTCGGAAATTTCAACACCTACCTTTTCATGGCCATAAAAGTGTCCTTTCCCCTTTTTATCTATGGAAAAGGTCTCGGGCTTAGCAATAT
>JAEXSY010000021.1 GCA_023440105.1 Bacillota bacterium | reverse complement strand
ATCTGTAAGCACAGATTGAACTATTCCCTTACCAAAAGTATTGGTACCTATTAGAGTACCTGCCTCATAGTCCCTTATAGCTCCTGAAACAATTTCTGAAGCGCTAGCACTATATTCATTCACCAGAACCACCAGTGGAAGTCCTATAGCCTCTCCTCCTTCAGAATTAAGCACCTCTTTTTTATCATATTTATCTATAGTAGATACTACTACTTTTCCTTTTTCAATAAAATTAGAAACTACTGATACACTAGTAGTTAGCAATCCACCAGGATTATCTCTTAAATCAAGAATCAGCCCCTTCATCCCTTGATTATTTAATTCCCTTAAAGCTTCTGCAAAATCCTCATCAGTATGTTCATCGAAGCTGCTTATAGATATATAGCCTATATTATTATCCAGCATTTCACTATCCACTGTAACTAATTGAATAGTATCTCTTGTCACTGAAACCTCAAAAGTGCCTTTGCTTTCTCTGAAGAGACTTAGGTTAACAGGCACTTTATCATTGCCCTTCATCATAGATACCGCCAGGTCTATGTCCTCTCCTGATACCTCTTTACCATTTACCGAAAGTATTACATCTCCAGAGATAATACCAGCCTTTGCTGCAGGAGAACCATCAAAAGGTGCTATAACAACAATTTTATTATCCCTAACGCCAACCTGAATTCCAAGTCCTATATATTCTCCTTCACTCTGCTGATTAAAAGCACTGTACTCTTCTTTATTCATAAATACAGTATAAGGGTCCCCCAGGGATTCAGTCATCCCCTTGATGGCTCCCTCTAATAGAGCAGCATCATCGATTTCCCCATCATAATACTGATAGAGAGCTCCTCTTATATCAAATAGCTTCTCATAAGCATCTACATCTTCATACCTCTCAAGAACATCCCTATCAACTAGACCTCCAAAGCCTGTGGAATAGGCAAAGACATTACCCAGGTAAAAAGCTCCTCCTGCAGTAACTATAAACAATACTAGAAATATTGCAATCCATTTTCCTCTGCCGCCCTTTTTTTCAGGTCCGCCTAAAGGTTCATACCCATTCATAATACCACTCCTTTTACGTAAACAAATCTAGTTAAGCAGCATCACCAAAGCTCAGCAGCTATCATATATCATAATAAAATCTACCTTCAACATCATATACAATATCATATGACAACATGAAGGAAAAATACAATATTAAAACTTTGCTTTTGACTTATTCTGCTAATAATCCTAGCATAGTCTAATGAGAACTCCATGTCAAGGAACTAAAAAACTATATAATATATTCTTAATCAATAAAAAATATTCTAAGCAAAAAAAACATCATTTAAGGCCTAATATCCTTAAATGATGTTTTATAAAATATATTATACTACCAAGAACTTTCTTAAAGAAAGAATACTTCCTATGGCACCTATAAAGATACCTGCAAGAAGGAATTCCCATATTATAGTTGATAGAACATACATAGGCTCTACCAAAGTTGTAATAAACATACCAGTAGTTATACTAGTATATAAATATTGATAAGCGAAGAAAAGTATAACTGTAGAAACTAGCGCACCAATTACTCCAATAACTATACCTTCAATTACAAAAGGCCAACGTATAAACCAGTCTGTAGCTCCTACAAACTTCATTATTCCTACTTCTCTTCTTCTAGAGAATACAGTAATTTTTATAGTATTACCTATAAGGAATAAAGATACGGCAATGAGAATTACAAATATTGCAATACCAACCCATCTAACGGTCTTAGCAAGTCCTGCAATCTTATCAATAATCTCCTGATCATTACCAACCTCGTCTACCCCTTCAAGATTATTATATTTCTTTTCAATATCCTGAGCGTATTTAGGTTCTTCCAATTTTACTATAAAGGAAGCCTGCATAGGATTATTTTGCTCATCATATCCATCTAAAAGATCTTCCTTACCTTTAAGCTCTTCTCTAAAATTTTCAAGAGCCTGCTCTTTAGTTTCAAATTTCACTTCAGCCACGCCTTCTTCAGCATTAAGCTTAGACTCTATGGCATCAATCTGTTCCTCCGTAGCCTCTAAATCAAGATATACTCTTACCTCTATCTTGTCCTCTACATCTGCTACGGCTTCGTTTATATTAAGTCCGACCAACAAAAACACACCAAAAATAAATAAAGTTGCTGCTACAGTAGCTACTGAAGCAAGACTTATAGTTCTGTTTCTCCATATACTTTTAAAAGCATCAGACATAAAATACTTAATGCTGCTAAACCTCATATTCGTATTTCCCCCTTTTTTCGTCCCTAACAATAACTCCCTTTTCTACAGCTAATACTCTCTTTTTCATCATATCAACAATATCCTTAGCGTGAGTAGCCATAAGAATAGTTGTACCTGCTTTATTGATATCATCTAAGAGAGCCATTATTTCCTTTGCTGTCTCAGGATCCAGGTTACCGGTAGGCTCGTCGGCCAGCAGAATATTCGGCCGGTTTACCAAAGCCCTCGCCAGGGCAACTCTCTGCTGCTCTCCTCCGGAGAGCTGCTTCGGGAAAGACTTGTAC
>JAEXSY010000018.1 GCA_023440105.1 Bacillota bacterium | reverse complement strand
ACCTCAAGCAGAGATGGTTACCGATAAGGGCTATGAAATACTATATCTTACTGAAGATGTGGATGAATTTGCTCTCAAGATGCTTATGTCCTATAAAGAGAAGGAGTTTAAGTCAATCTCCAGCAATGATTTAGGCATAGAGGATGAAGAGGAAAAGAAAGAGGATGAGAAGAACCAAGAAGAGAATAAAGAGCTCTTTGACTACATGAAAAAGGTTCTTGAAGGTAAGGTAAACGAGGTAAGAGCTTCTAGAAGACTTAAGCAACATCCTGTTTGCCTGGCAAGTGAAGGAGAGTTATCCATTGAGATGGAAAAGGTACTTAGAGCTATGCCAAATGGTCAGGATATAAAGGCTGATAAGGTACTAGAGCTAAATGTAAATCATGAAGTTTTTTCAGCATTAAAAGCTGCTCTAAGCTCTGACAAGGAAAAGCTGGATTTATATACTAAGCTTCTTTATAATCAGGCTTTATTAATAGAAGGTCTTCCAATCAATGATCCCGTGGACTTTACCAATGATATATGTAAGATAATGAAGTAATTTAAAAGAGGTGGCCTTTGTGGCCACCTCTTTTGTTACTGCTTCTTTTTAACTCTCTGATTTGGATATTCAAAAATAATTATGGCACCCTTCTTTTTTAGTTCTTTAATCAGCGCCTTATCTCGGACAGTCCAATAGGCTATGTTAACTCCGTAAATTGCCTTAGCAGCTCTGAGGCTGATGGACTTTCTATCCTCTACCTTATAAGAAATAAAGTCAGGCTTTGATAAAAAAGACGTTAGAAGATTCCTAAGGATGAAGCCAAGAAAGGGGTTAACAGCTCCTTCAGTAATTTTGAAGCTTTCAGTTAATTGTCCTCTAATTATTTCTGGATGATTATTTTTTAACCAGTAAATAACTCTAGGATCAAAGGATTCAATAGCATATTTTCCGTTATACCCCTTTAAGATATCTACTGTAGCTTTAGTAAGCTCCGCATAATTACCTTTTACAGTTTTTAGTTCAATAATCAAAGGTACTCTGCTATCTACTAGTGCAAGAACTTCTTCAAAGGTAGGTATCACTTCCCCTGTATACTTAAGTCTGTTCTTTCTAAGCTCCTCTAAGGTGGAGTCACTGATGTTTATATCCACTCCTGCGGTTCTCTTTAAGCTATCGTCGTGCATAACCACAAGCTTACCATCCTTGGTCAGGTGAACGTCCAGCTCAGAACCAAAACCTTTATCCGTTGCTCTTCTAAAAGCTTCCAGAGAATTTTCATCCACTCCGTCATTTTCATTAAATAGACCTCTGTGAGCATAATCAAAGGGCTGCATATCCTTTAGGCTGGGACCGTTTCTTCTGGGACTTATCATCAATATCCATAGCAATAGTAAAATGAAAATAATCATTAAAGCATACAAAAAAGTTGTCATATAGACCTCCAAGTTTTTAGGTAAGCACTTATAAATTTAATAATATTAGTCTTCTACATCAAAGGCTTCCAGCTTACTCCTAGCTGGTACAGGCTTACTATCTCCATGCTTAACAAAAAGCATTGTAATAAAGGATAAGGCTACAAAGAATGTAGCATAAGGGAATAAGCTTTCATAGCCTATGTTATCAAGAAGAAATCCAGATAATATCGGTGTAGCTATTTGAGCAGACATAGAAAAGGTATAATAATAGCCAGTAAATTTACCTACATCGCTTCCTTTACTCATTTCCACTACCATTGGATAGGAATTTACATTAATAGCCGCCCAGGCAAAGCCAACTACTGCAAAAAGTATATTTACTGAAGGATGGTAGCTGGTAAAAATAAATGCTATAGCAAACATGGAACCTAGAAGGGTTACTCCAGCTAAAATAGTTTTCTTTCTGCCTATTTTTGTAGAGATTACTCCAATAGGAATATAAGATACAATAGCGGCTACTGTAGCTACTAATAGATTTGTTGCATATCCACTTCCAGTCATACCCCAGTAAATTTGATAGTACTTTGAGAAAGCTGTGGTAATTGCGTTATAGCCCATAAACCAGAAGGAAACGGATAAAAGTATAAAGATAAGGCTTTTCTTAACATCTTTAGCCATAGGTGCATCTTCTTCCTGGGAAGACTCCTCGACAGTTTCCACCTCAGCATTTATTAGAGCAATTTCATTGGAAAGTTTTTTTTCATTTATAGTTTTTAATAGTATCACAACAGCTGCAATCATTATAACTGCAATAGCTATAAATAGAGGAAGATAGTTAGGTGAACTGGAGGAATCTACTAAAAGCTTAATGAGTACTAATGCCAGCATTGCACCCACCGCTCCCATTAGATTAATGATTGCATTAGCTTTAGATCTTAATGGCTTTGGAGTAACATCAGGCATTAAGGCTACCGCAGGTGAACGATAGGTGCTCATGGCAAGTAGTGCCAAAAATAATGCGCCAATAAAAAGAGGCATGGAACGAATATTATCAGATATAGGTATAAAAATCATCACAATAACCGCTGAGATGGTTCCTCCTATAATAAAAGGTGTTCTTTTACCAAGGGGAGTATCAATCCCATCAGAAAGCTTACCAAACAATGGGAGCATAAATAAGGCTAGTACATTATCCATAGCCATTATTATCCCTGAAATAGTATCGCTGATATTAAAGGTGTTTTTTAAAATTAAAGGTATTACATTATCATATACCTGCCAGAAGGAACTAATTGATAAAAAAGCTAGTCCCACTAAAATAGTGCGCTTAGTATTTAGTTTCATTTTTTCTCCCCTTTTCTAGGCCTGATTCCCGGAATGAAAGGTATAATAAGGGAATAAATCCGGTTATAATGACCATTTTATAATAGTTTTATGCTAACATATTTTCTGTTAACATACAATATTCTTAATTTACTGTAGATAACAAAGAATATATCCTGAAGCCATTGATAAATAATATATAATTTTCTACACATAATATAGTTGTAGACTTAAAATTACAGTAATTAGTTAGATATCAAAAGATAATTAATGAAGAGGTGATGAGATGTCCCCAAAAGAATTATTGTACATAGAGGATGCCTTAGGTCATGAAAAGCACTTAAAGCTGCAGTGCCAGGATTTTGCAGAAAAGTTTCAGAATCCAGAGCTCAAAGCTTTAGCTGAAGAGTTAGCTAAGAGACATCAGGAAATCTTCGACACATTCTATAAACTTTTATAGGGAGGGGAAGCTAATGAATGATAGGCAGCTTGCAGAAGAAATGCTTTTAACGATTAAAGGAGTATGTGATTTATATCTTCATGGAGTTATTGAATCCTCCAGTCCAGAGATTGTCGATGCATTTAAGGATGCTTTATGCCATAGTATAACAATGCAAAAAGACATCTATGGAAAAATGAGTGAAAAGGGCTGGTATACTACTGAAAATGAAGAGGCACAGAAAATACAGAAGGTAAAAGATAGCTACAGTTCATAATAGAAGAAGGGGAGACTATGGATAAAACAAACGACGGGAACAATAAAGGAAGAAAGAGAATCAAAATAGAAAAGCAACCTATTAATACGGGAAATAAACATCTCCCGCCTAAATATGAAAATTTCAATGGAAATCCAATTGATTAATAACCTGCTGCAAAGGTTCTGTCTTTGCAGCGTTTTAATTAGGAATAGATGAGTATGATATTAAAAGGTCGAGCACTAGTAGTCTAGTGTATCGGCCTTTTAATGATTAAGGCAATTTGAAACTTATCTTTCACTGCAGTATTTAAAATTAATAAAATGGAAATACATATTATATATTATAAATTCTAAAATCTGCTATAATACATATAGAGATTTGTTTTATTAGGGAGGAAAATTATGAGTAATGCAGACATGCAGTATTTAAATTTAGTACAGGATATTTTAGATAATGGATATTATGAATCGGAAAATAGAACGGGTATACCTACATATAAGATTCCTCACCAAGTTTTTAGATTTGATCTTCAAAAAGAGTTTCCTATACTAACTACTAAGTTTGTTGCCTTTAAAACTTCTGTAAAAGAGCTTCTTTGGATATATAGGGACCAGAGTAATGATGTGAAAAAGCTTCAGGAGGAGGGCGTTCATATCTGGGATGAATGGATGAAGGAGGACGGCACCATAGGCACTTCTTATGGATATGTTGTTAAGGAATACAACCAGCTTGATAACCTCATTGAAGGCCTCAAGAATAATCCTCAGAACAGAAGACATATCATGTCCTTGTGGCAGATACCTCTTCTAGAAGGTGGATCCTTATATCCCTGTGCCTTTATGACCATGTGGGATGTTACAGGAGATAAGCTAAATTGTATGCTTGTACAAAGAAGTGGCGATGTACCTCTAGGTGTTCCATTTAATATGACACAGTATGCAGTGCTTGTACATCTTATTGCTCAGGTTACAGGATTGAAGCCGGGAATATTTACCCATGTGATTAATAATGCTCATATATATGAAAATCAGGTGGAGGGGATGAAGCTTCAGTTAACTAGAAGAAACGACGCCTATGAAGCTCCTAAATTATATATAAATCCAGAGATAAAGAATTTTTATGATTTTACTATTGATGATATTAAGCTCATTGACTATAAATATCATCCTGCTATAAAAATGGAGGTGGCGATATAAATGATAAGTTTTGTAGCGGCAGTTGCAGAGAATAGAGTTATAGGAAAGGATAATAAGCTTATATGGCATATACCTGAGGACTTAGCCATATTCAAAAAGATAACTTACGGTAAAACTATTATCATGGGGAGAAAAACCTTTGCATCTATGCCTGGAATATTAGAAGGAAGATCACATATTATCCTCACAAGAGATCATAATTTCAGGATAGAAAATCAGGATGTTATTATTCTTACTAGCATTAAGGATTTAAAAACCTATATTGAGGATGAGGATGAATTCTTCGTTATAGGAGGGGGAGAGATATTTAGACTTCTACTGCCTTATGCAAAGAAGCTCTATCTTTCAAGACTCCATGCTGAATTTGAAGGAGATACCTTCTTCCCACATATTAATGAAGAAGAATGGAATGTTATAAAAAGTGAAGAGCATCATGATGAAAAATCAGGGGTTGATTTTACTTTTCAAATATTAGAGAAGAAAGATGTATCTGTACAAGAATAAAATAATTATTATAGGCTATTAAGTTGCTCCTACACTTAATAGCCTATTGTTTTTATCATTCAACTACAGAGGATGATATACTTACTAAACATTTTGACATATACATATCCTAGCGTATCATTATAAGAAAAGATTAGAATAGAGAAGAATATTAAAGAAAAATACATATAATATTAAGGATTTTGTCGACGGTAGAATAATTTATAGATAAGGCTGTGATATTATATTCTACGTCGCCGAGATGAGGCAGCTGTAATGAGCCTGAAAGCTTAAAGATTTTAATTTAAAAAATCTTGACAGTAAAAATCTTGAGTGATATACTAAGAAAGTGCTTTCGAGGAAAGCATTTGAAATTGGTCTTTGAAAATTGAACAGAGAACTAAGTTTAG
>JAEXSY010000222.1 GCA_023440105.1 Bacillota bacterium | reverse complement strand
TCACATCTAACCACTCTACATCATTATGGAGTACATTATCGTCCTCTCTTGTCATTATAACCCTTTTACCTTCATATATAAGCCCCATCTTCATAAATTGTGCAATTTTTAAATTTACATTTTTTTCATATAAATCTCCATAGTTTGCACCAACATCTGCCCCACCATGACCAGGGTCGATGGTTACAGTATGGTCATACGGGTTGTCCTTTTTAGCAGCGAGAATAATTAATTCTGTACTATCTAGAGGATTTAAATACGCAAAGTTCTCACTATAGGTTGTTGGTATAACTACCGTTAGCTTTTTACCATCAGTGGATATATCTACATCTTCATTGAAGCTATAGTGAGTACCATTTTTAAGTGAGACATTTTCAAGCTTACCATCCTTCACTACCACCCTGTAACCGGTGGAAAAGGTTTGTCCATCAATATTACCAACTTCTTCAGCAAGCCTTATGGTATATTTTTCAAAATTCGAATTTTCTTCTATGGTTATATCTTCTTTAAAATCCATTGATTTTAGCTTTGCAGAAGAAATAATTAATAGCTCAGAGCCACCTTTCACAAATTCCTTAGAAAATAAAGACGAAATTAAAGCAAAGGTACCAGATAAAACAAAGATTATAGTCAACAATTTCAATATTTTTCTTTTAACTTTCTTTTTAAGCCTCATACTTCCCCCATCAAATTCACAGCCATACTATTTTAATAGCCTTTATTAAAATCTATAATATTAAACATAACGTCCTCTGGATTATTCACCTTACCCTTTGTAAGCTCCATAAATCCTTTAAGGTTTTTATACAAAAGCTCCCCTCTTCTTAAATATCCATTTTGACTTACCCAAGAGCTGTGAGGAGTTACTATCACATTATTTAGCTTCCATAGAGGACTTTCTTTCGGAAGAGGCTCCTCTTCAAACACATCTAATGCAGCCCCTTTAAGCCTTCCCTGCTCCAGACTACTTATAAGCTCTTCCTCTACTACAGTTTTTCCTCTGGCTACATTAATAAAATAAGCCTCTTTTTTCATTGCTTCAAATATCTCTTTGCTAATTATTCTATCAGTGCTCTCTGTATAAGGGAGAACATTTATTACGAAATCTCCTAAGGCCACAGCCTTTTTGAGTTCTTTAATACTATAGCATTCATCAAAGCCTGGAACATTTCTTCCATCAGTGTTTACACCAATGATCTCCACCTGGAAGGGTTTTAACCTCTTTGCTGCTTCCTGAGCAATACCTCCTGTACCTATAAGCACTACCTTTTTACCATAAAGCTCTATTATATCATAGGAGGGTTCCCATTTTCTTTCTCTCTTTTTATCAATATACCCAAGAATTTGCCGTGATAAAAGAAGCATACTCATAACAATCCATTCTCCTATAGGAATGCTATACCCACCTTTATTATTTGTTAAAATAATATCCTTTTCTTTAATATAATCTGATATTTCCTCAGATATTTGGTCCACCCCTACAGAATAGAGCTGAATCCATTTTAATTTTTTGAAGCGTCTTATGTCAATTTTATTAAAAATATTATAGCACATTATTATTTCTATATCTTCCATATAAGGCTTAAATTCTATATCCTTTTCTTTCTCACAATAGAATTCAAAGCCTAAATCTACAAGCTCCTGCCGTTTATCACCATAGGAATCTTTATAGGTTTCTAATACCTTCATATTTACTACCCCCTATAATATTATTTATAACTAAAGAGTAATTATAATTTTCTGGTAAATCTTATTATATTATAACCCAGGGAGTTAATTTATATATTAACATAGTGTAAAAATCCATGGATAACCATGGATTTTACATTACATATTTATAGCTATGAGCTTGGAACAATAAAGATATCCGCTATTTTGTAGTCTTCTGAACCACTGGTTTTTACTAGGGTTACCGCTTGATAATTTTTCCCTTCCTTTAAAGGACCATCATAACTCTCTAAAAGCTTATAATCAATTTCCACTAAATAGGTTGCTACATCCTCTATTCCATAATCGGTTTTAACTATTTTATCATAGAAATTATCAATCCTTCTAAGACTAATAAGCTTGCTATTTTCAATGCTGTTAATGTCCCCAATATCTTCAAGGTTATAGCTTTCAAACTCCATAAGGAAGGACTCTTCAGCCTTTTGAGCTTCTTTGCTATTAAATAGAGAAACAAGATTAATTAACGCTTCATCTGTAGAATGAATATTTTCCTCAGTGACCTCCTTGAGCATCAATGCCTTTTCTTCAACAGTTCCAGTAGTCTTATTATTATCTAGATATTTCATAAGATATATAGCCAGATATTCCTCTTTTACTTCGATAACTGCTGCTTCCTCACCAATTTCTTTATCTGCTTTATAAACCAAAACTGAGCTTCCTGTGTCTGTATCCAGAAGATAGATATCTCCCCCTCTTACCACGGTACCATAAGCGCTACCAACTATAACTAGAAGCTTACCATCATTAGCCCATTCCACATAAAGGGGCGCATATTGATTATTTTGTGACTCTAAGGTTATATTTACAGATGTCTTTGTTTTATTATCCTTTACAACGATAACAGAAGTCCCTTCTTCTCTAACTCCCTCAATTACATTTTCTTTATTAAGCATTTCTCCTTTTCCATCTAACAAAGCACTATACTTATTGTCCGAAGTGACTTTCCAGGAGGAGGGGTTAGTATATGGCTCATTCTCTGCTCTACTTTGAACTTTAAATTTCACTTCATTGCTTGCACTTCTATAAGGCTCTGAATATACTGTTAATTTCTCAATAAAAGCTTCATAATTACTTGCTGCTGGTATAATATTTTCATCTATATTTTCTGACCCCGCCTTAAAGTCAGCATTTATAGAATCATCTGCCAGCTTTGATGTTTCTTTTTCACTCCTATTTGCTCCCGCAGAGGAATTGCTCACTGTACTGCCATCTATTGACAGACTAAAATTCAGAACATTGCTATTTAGAATAAAGAGTAAAAAGGAAGCCGCCAGCAGAGCTGCTGATAACCTAACCTTATTCTTAGCTAATGAGAATTTAAGCTTATTAATCGGACTCTTAGAATAACGTTTTTTGTCTATACTATTTATTATTTCTCCTCTAGATCTTCTAAAGCTTATATTTTCTTCCTCTAGGGCCGATTTAAACAGCTTATCGATATACAGCTCCTCATCGTGAAGCCTTCTACATTCGCTGCAGCTTTTTAAATGGTCATCCATCGCTTCACTAACCTCCAAAAAGAGTTCATTATTTAAGTATTCATTCATATGCTTTCTAAAGGTACTACAATTCATTTTCTAACCACCTTCCCCTTCCCCTCAATGGTTTTATCTTTAAAGGCTTTAAACTTATCTCGGGCTTTATAATATCTTCTTTTAACTGATGACTCACTTAGCTCTAATATTTCTGCTATATCCTGAAAGGTTTTATCTTGAGAATATCTAAGGATCAGAATCTGTTTATCTACTTCACTTAATGTATTAATAAATACCATAATAAGCTGTTTAGTTTCACTAAACTCTGCTTCTTCCTCAGGAGAAGGAGCTGAGGATTTAAGCTCATAGATTTCCTCAATATTTGCCTCATGGACTCTCTTATATTTCCTTATGTAGTCAATACATTTATTTTTTGCAATTTGTATGAGCCAATTTGAAAACTTATACTTAGTATCAAAGGTATATAGTTTATTATAGACAGTTATGAAAACTTCCTGAGTAATGTCTTCTGCTGTTTCTCTACTCTTTAGTATGGAATAAACATATTTTAATACCATGAGCTCATACTTATTTACTATAATATTAAAGCTATCAATATTGCCTCTTAGAACTTCTTTAATGAGTTTTATATCCTCCTGCATATCTACTCTCCTCTGTAGTCATTATGGTATTTATTTTGAAACTTATAATATATACGTATAAAATGACAATAGTGTCACTTTTAATTTTTGCCAATTAATTTTTTCACATTAATTAATTGTAAATACTTCTTAACTAGTTTACAATAAATTTATAAATAAAGGACGGTGTATTAGGTGTTAAAAAAAATATTTAAAAAGAATCAGTTATTATTATCGGTATTATTAATAATAGTACTTGCTGGTTGTTCCTATATAGATAATAGTAGTGCAGATGTATCTGTCCCTTCCTCAAAAGAAGAGGACAAAACAAATGATGAACAAGCAAAGGAACCTGAGGCTCAGGAGGAAGAAGTAGTTATAGAAAAAGAAGTTTTATTAACCTTCTCTGGAGATTCTACCTTAGGTACAGACAAAAAATTTAATCAAGCAACCTCACTACCTGCTATGCTGCAGAATCAGAATTATGATTATTCATATTTTTATAAAAATGTTAAATCAATATTTGAGGCTGATGACTTTACAGTTACTAACCTTGAAGGACCTCTTACAACACACAACGTAGAAGCAACCGATAAGCAGTTTAATTTCAAAGGAGATCCTGAGCTTGCAAGAGCTCTGGCAGAAGGAAGCATTGAAGGGGTAACCTTATCCAATAACCACACCTATGACTACGGAGCTATAGGAGTTGAGGATACAATAAATGCCTTAACCAAATATGGCATAAATTATTTTGGAGCTGGCTATAAATATACTACGGAGCTAAAAGGTATAAAATTCGGTTTCTTGGGTTATTCTATCTGGGGTGAGGGAGAAAAACAAAAGGCTACTATTAAGGCAGATATACAGGATTTAAAGAATCAAGGAGCTATAGTAATAATCAATGCTCACTGGGGTATAGAAAGAGATTATAAGCCATATTCCGTTCAGACAAACATGGCCCATTATATGATTGATAGTGGCGCTGATTTAATAATTGGGCATCACCCTCATGTGGTCCAAAGCGTAGAAAAATATAAAGATAAATTTATATTCTACTCTCTTGGGAACTTTGCCTTTGGAGGAAACAGCAATCCATCAGATAAAGACACAATGATAGTTCAGATTAAATATAAATTTGAAAATGATCAAAAAGTTGCAGAGGGGATAAAAATAATTCCTGCTAAGATATCCTCCGTAGATTATAAGAACGATTATTGTCCAACCCCTGCTGAAGGAGCAGAAAAGGATAGAATATTAAACAAAATTAATAATTTGAACATCAATTTAGACTTTACCTTTGACGGTGATTTTCATTATATATACCAATAGCAAATAAGCTAAGACCAATAATATAAATAAAAAAACAATTAGCCTGGATACAGGATATATGCTGTAAGCAAATATTCTCCTATCCAGGCTAAATTTTTATCAGTATACATATATAGAAGTACTTTCACAAAGGGTTATTTTTAAGGATTTATCATCAATAACCTTTTTGTAGGATACTAAAAACTCATTAAGCTCTACATCCTTAAGATCTATCCTTCCAGTGCTTTTAATTATAACCTCATCCTCTGATAAATATATTTCTATATCATTAAGAGAGTTCTTTATATTATATACTGTGTAAGGCTTAGTGGTAAGCTTACCCTTGTATTTATCATGGAAGCTTATAGTTTTTCTAATAGCTTCATAGTTATCCCCATTATTAATACCTAAGGACTTAAAGTCATAGCCTGCATCCTTCATCTGCTTACTGAGATTATCCATGTCATAACCATACCTATCTAAAAGTTTCTTCTGTATATTATAAAATTTTTCCTCAGAGATATCATTGCTCTGCATATATTCCTGTATCTTTCTAGCTAAGTCTCCCATGGATATTTCACCTCTAGACATTGAATAATAGAGACTGTATATATACTCCTCAAATTTATCAACATCTCTATCCTTAGCTTTATTTTTAAGCTCATTAAAATCTATAATATCGCTCATGGATTCAACCTCCTATTATCTAAGCCTTAGATTCTTGTTTCTATTATTATATAATATACTTTGAAGCATACCAAGAAAATATTTATAAGATTAAAAAAATCGGCTTTCACCGATTTTTAATATCCCAGAAGCTTCTGAACAGAAGCATCCTTCTGTTCTAGTGTCAGGTTAACCTTCCATATATTCTTTGGCTTAAAGCCTAGTATTTCTTCTGCCTTTTTTCCAGATTCAAAGCTTTCGTGATCTGAAAAGTCACCTCTTAACTCTGCATCAGGCATATATTTTTTTACAAGGTCTATACTTGGAGTCATACATCTAGTATTAGGAGCTGCAATATGAAAGACCTCATGTCCTTTGAAATCAGCTTCAATAGCCAGTCTAAAGGCTCTTGCACAATCCTCTTTATCAATGTATGACCATAGATTCCAAATATATAAATCAACATTTTCATCTTGAGCAAAGTTAATGTCGTTTTTAACCTTTTTAACATCAGCTACATAAGAAATTCTTAAGCTCGATAAAGTCATATCTGGAAATCTATGAGCAAAAGAATCAGCAATTTGCTCCCCGACTATCTTTGAAATTCCATAGCTATTATCAGGAGTACAATCATGTTTTTCGTCTATAGGCAGATATTTAGGTAATACAGGATTGTGAGCAAAGGTTATGCCTACAGCACAGTCACTAGAAGCTAATGCAACCTTCTTGATTCCTTGAAGCCCAGCAGCCATTAATATATTATATTGACCTAAAACATTATTCTGAAATACTCTAGGAGTATTATCTTGTTCATCAGGCTGAGGTATCGCTGCTAAATGAATTATGGCATCACAGCCTTTAATAGCATCATAAACCTCTTCATAGTTTCTGATATCTATAATTTTTTGTTCAGTGGGACATCCTTTCCAATTGCTATGAGTTAGTGATAGAACATCATAACCGTTTCGTAAAAGATGTCTAACGACATTTCTGCCAACTATACCCTTAGCTCCAGTTACAGCAACTTTCATACAGCTTTTCCTCCTTTATCTAGTAATAAATCTCAATTATTTAATAAATTCTACCACTAAATTAAATACTTTTTTTTACCTTAGTGTTAATTAATCTAAAATTAATTTTAAATAAATAAAGAAGTCCTTACTTAACATGGTAGCTTTCCTTTTATTCTATTCACCTTGATCTTAAATAAATCCCTAAGCTACAGGCTTATCTTGCAGTTTCTGCTGCTATATTTAGAATATCCCAGGTGGTTCCGTAAGGAGGAGTATACCCTAAATCTAAGAGTGCCATTTCCTGTATTGTCATAGACTTCTCAATAGCAGCAGATAATACTCCTGCTCTTAAGGCTGCTCCATTCTTGCCCATAATTTGCCCACCTAAGATGACATTAGTATCCTTGTTATATATAAGCTTAATATAAATATCTTCTGCCCCTGGATAATATCCAGAATTACTTTTTCCCTTAATAAAGTTTGTTCCATAGTTTATCTTTTCTAATTTTGCCTCTGTTTCTGTTATACCTGTAGCTGCAACCTCATATCGGAAAACTTTTGTCATAGAAGATCCCAGTATTCCTGTGAAGGCTCTTGACCCACCAGCCATATTCTCTCCAGCTATTTTCCCCATTTTATTTGCTGAGGTAGCCAAAGGGATATAGGTATGCTTTCCTAAAACCTTGTGATAATTGAGAGCGCAATCTCCAGCAGCATATATATTTTCAACACTAGTTCTTAGGTATTCATCTACAATAACAGCCTGCTTCTCTCCAAGCTTTATCCCGCAGCCCTCTAATAACTTGGTATTGGGCATAACACCAACGGCTAAGATAACTAAGTCCGCTTTATAATATCCTTTAGAGGTCTCAACAGCACTAATATAATCCTCACCCCTAAACTCTTTTACCCTCTCTTCCAAATGCAGCTCTATTCCCTGTTCCTTAAGTTCTTTCTCAATAATATCTGAAATTTCCTTATCAAAAGTTCCCATAACTTTTGAAGCTGCTTCTACAATGGTTACTTCCTTTCCCAGAGCTTTCATTGACTCAGCTATTTCTATACCTATATAGCCCCCTCCTACAATAAGAACTTTTCTTATCTCCTCTTTTTCAGCAGCAGCTTTAATTAAAAGTGCATCATCCAAGCTTTTTAAAGTAAATATATTTTTTAAACTCAGCCCTTGTAGTGGTGGGATAATCGGCGTTGCTCCTGTAGCTATCAGGAGCTTGTCATATGTCTCCTCATATATCTCTCCATTCTCTATGCTCTCAATAATTATTTTATTATCCTTAGGAAGCACCGATATAACCTTATGTCTAAGCTTAACCACAATTCCCTGTCTCCTAAATTCCTCAGGAGTTCTTTGAATCAATTCACTATGGTCACTTATTACTCCAGATATTAAAAAGGGCATACCGCAAGCTCCATAGGAAACATAATTTCCCTTTTCGTATACAACTATTTCAGCATCTTTATTAACTCGTCTAGCCTTCGCAGCCGCACTCATACCTGCAGCAACACCACCTATAACCACAAGTTTCATATTCTAAGGCCTCCTCCATAGATATAGTTATATAAATTTTATCATTTTAATGAATATTTTCTTTTAAGTTAGTGTTAATATATATATAACTTTCCTCAATAAAAGAAAACATCCGTCTTTTTGCGGATGTTTTCATATAACTGCTATTTTATAAGATTCATAGCCTTATTAATGACATTTTCTACAGTAAAGCCCTTTTCTACAAACACTTCCTCAGCCTTTCCAGAAGCTCCAAATTCATCTAAGGCTATTATATCTCCATCTAAGCCTATATATCTATACCAGCCAAAAGAACTTCCAGCTTCTACAGCAAGCCTTCTTCTTACAGCCTTTGGCATTATGCTTTCTTTATATTCTTCACTTTGACTGTTGAAGATTTCCATAGAAGGCATACTGATTACTCTAGCTGATACTCCTTTTTTCTCAAGGTCCTCTGCAGCCTTATAAATAAGCTCCACCTCAGAACCAGAAGCCATAAGAAGTATATCTGGAGTCTCTTTGCTCTCTTTTCTAATTATATAAGCACCCTTCAAGGCTTCCTTTCCAGTCTCATCATATAGAGGAAGCTTTTGTCTTGTTAGAACTAAAGAAACAGGACCATCCTTTTTAGTCATAGCAAGATACCAGCCTGCGGCAGTCTCTTTTGAATCGCAAGGTCTAAAGACAGTCATATTAGGTGTACTTCTTAAGGATGGCAGCTGTTCTACTGGTTGATGGGTAGGACCATCCTCTCCAACGCCTATACTATCATGAGTAAGCACATAGGTAACTGGTATTCCCATAAGTGCTGATAACCTCATTGATCCCTTCATGTAATCGCTGAATACGAAGAAGGTTGATACATAGGTCCTTAGGCCACCATGAAGGCAAATACCATTTCCTATGGCTGCCATAGCATGCTCTCTTACACCAAAATGTAGATTTGCTCCCTCTCTATTATCAGCAGAAAAATCACCCTTATCCTTCATATAAGTCTTAGTAGAAGGAGCAAGGTCAGCAGAGCCTCCAATTAGATTAGGAAGAATTTTTGCTAGTCTATTTATTATAATTCCAGAGGATTCTCTGGTAGCCATCGGTTTATCAAAGGACCAGAAATCCTCAGAATTTAATTCTTCAATTGGTGCTTCATTGGCAAACCACTTTTCATACTCCTCTGCTAATGCAGGATAATTGTTTTTATAATCATTAAAGAGGGCATTCCACTGATTTTCTTTTTCCTGTGCCTTTTCTCTGAAGGACTTCATTTCCTCTAAAACTTCCGCAGGAACTGTAAATTCTTCTATATCCCATCCCATAAGCTCTTTAAACTCCTGAACATTATCAGCACCTAAAGGTTCACCGTGAGCAGAGGCAAGACC
>JAEXSY010000509.1 GCA_023440105.1 Bacillota bacterium | reverse complement strand
GGTTATAGCCATTCCCTCCAGAGGATATATATCCTCTAACTATGGGGTACGCTGGGGGAGGCTCCACAAGGGTACGGATTTTGCTGCAAATATAGGAGATCCTATATATGCTGCCCTAGATGGAACTGTAAAGGAAGCCTGCTATGAGGACAGCTATGGCTATATGGTTCTTATAGACCATGGAGGTGGCATTGAAACCCTCTATGGCCACTGCAGTGAACTGAAGGTAAATGTAGGGGACAGGGTAGAAAAAGGTCAGGTCATTGCCCTGGTAGGCAATACCGGCAGAAGCACAGGACCCCACCTTCATTTTGAGGTGAGAGTAAACGGTGAGGCAAAGGACTCTCTTAATTACCTTCCTTTAGAAGACGGTTCAACAGAGTAAAAGATGATAAAATAAAAGAATTAAATAAAAATAATCAAGCAAGAGAAACTTAGCAAAAACAAAGACAACGAGAAGTGATATGTCTCCCGTTGTCTTTGTTTTTTTATTAATTAGTGTTTATATTTTTTTAAATAGTCTTTTAATATCTACCGTGCCTTCACCCTGCTGATGCTTTGGCAGGTCACAGCTATTTGAAGCTACCTTTAGAAGGGCTTTTATATCCTTAAATTTAAGCTCAGGTCTCTCCTCTAAAATGAGAGCACAGAGACCTGCAATGTAAGCACAAGCCCCCGAGGTGCCCGTAAAGGTTCTGTAAGGCTCCGATAATGAAGACGGGTATAGCTTCATTCCATTTTTCTCTGAAAGGTAGCTCTTGTTTGTGTTTAAGGAGCATATATCTACGGCGGCAGCAACTATATCAGGCTTAGATCTTTTATTAATAGGACCACAGGAGGAATTAGCATAGCTTTTAATATCGCTGGTAGTATCTATTCCACCTACTGTGATACATTCAGAAAGGGCGGCTATGCCTTCAATGGTGCCTTCCGTATTAGGATTGCTCCCAGAGGGCACTATAGGTATTAGGTCCTTTTCTACTGCCAGAGTAAGGAGCTTTTGAAAGGCTTCTACTATAAAAAAGTCGCTGTTAAAAAGCTCGAAGGGTAGGCAAAGAACCCTTATATTATGTTCCTCTGAGATATCTATAAGACCTTCTAGTGCAAAAAGAACCGTAGAAGAATAAGCCTTTCCAAGGGAATTAAAAGCCTTATAGCAATAAAAGCTAGCCTCCGGTGCTAAGCCTCTATATATGCCCTTAGATAGGCTGCCATTTCCACCGATAATTCCGCAAATATAGGTGCCGTGGCCATAATCATCATAAGGATATCTATATTCTCCCACTAAGTCTATGAATCCTTTGATTCTGTTAAAGGGAGTAATCAGGTCCCCATGAGGATATATCCCTGAATCTATCACACCAATGGCAATATTCCTTCCCGTGAGCTTAAACTTTTCAGGAAAGCGAATTTTATTTGCACTATGAACGTCTTTTCCGCATAAGAAACAATAGGTATCTCTAGTAACCCATTTAACCTCAGGAAATTCTATCAGCTCTATTATACTGCTGGCGGGCATGATGGCACAGATGATAGGGCAATATTTTAAGGTATATATAACAGTACCTCTATAGGAGGCAATTTTTTTTTCTATGTTATTAATGAATCTTGTGCAATAGATAAGTACTCTGTATTTCTTGTAGTACTCCTTCTTTATAGAGTAGGCAAGGTTACCCTCAAGCTTATTCTTAAACCAAATCATATAATATCTCCATAAATGCTTACAGTATATATTATATGAAATTACAGAAAAAGGTAGCACGTTTATGATACAAATTAAAAATAATTAATGGAACCTCCACTTAAAGATTACTATCCCTGCAATCATAACAGCTACTCCCAGGATTTCATTGAGAGTAAATTTGGTTTTTTCTACACCAAATAGTCCAAAGGCTTCTAAAATTGCTGCAGTGAGAAGCTGGGCAACCAGGATTATTGCTACAGCATAGGTAGGACCGAGATTTTTCATACCCATCATCACTGTAAAGATGATAAGAACCCCTAAAAGACCTCCTAAAAGATATATTTTATTTACTTCTCTTACCTCTTTAAAGCTGCCTTTCCCAAAGAAAAATACTGCAATAATAGTTAAGATAAAAGCACTGCCCTGGACTATTGTATTAGTTTCCCAGAGGCCTATTTTTTCTGAAAGCTTTGTATTAAAGATTCCTTGAAAGCTCATAAGAGCCCCTGCAATTATTGAAAAAATAATTCCCATCATTTTAAATCACCTCATAGGTAGTTTAACCTCAATGGGAAAGTTATATTATATAAAAATAAAAACTCCTAAAAAGGAGTTAAGATTGTTTTAAATAAGCATCAATTATTATTTCTTCCGTTAGTCCCAGACTCTTACCTATGCTCAAAAAGTCTTCTAAAAGTGTTATATAGTGGTCTTTAGAAGAAGTAGTAAGAAGATCATTTATATCTACATATAAATTTAAAAACTGATCACTTAAACAATAATCATTAGATTTTATCTCTATAGAATCAATATCAGTATAACCTTTGAACATTCCTACAGTGAGTATACAGCTAAGAGCATTTATGTATTTTTGAAGTATGTAATCAGGATCGGTGGTTTCGGAGTCTTCCCAATATTTGAAGCATTTAGTTGCGTTGGCAAGGTTCCCCACTCTAACATTAAGTGCTAAAAGCTTTCTTGCATTTAGCTTGTATTCGTCTAAGTTAGTAAGAACTTTTAAATCTTTATTCCTCTCAGCCTGCATCTTAAAAAGGTTATTTAATTTCATTATTTTATCCCCCTACTTTGCTTTGAACACTGATATTTCTATTTTACATAATATATAGGTAAATGAAAAGTTGGGTAAACGACTACAGGAAAATAAATTTATTTTTAATTTTTCATTATAACTTATTGAGGTTAAATTGTAAAAAAATGATTAATAAAATCTCATAATATTGGAATGAACCATATAAAAAAGCATCACATAAAATATGATGCTTAAAAATAATCTATTTATTCTTGATTAATATCTATTAAAAATATCTCAGGGGATAGCTCTTAACTACCATTTCTTTTTTGCTGCTAGTGGATTTCCAGAGCTCTATCCTGGATATCTTTGGCATTCTAAAAAAAGCATCCTTTTTGGCAATGCTGTGTCCTTTACTGGGATCTATCTTATTCCACTCTCTTGGAGGATGGTTGGCACTTAATAAGGATAGCTGAAGTTCAGGGCTTTCAGGTGCAGGTTTAACATTAAAGCCGTGAAGCTTTAATGTATCATTTATAGATCTAGCTAATCTTTTTATGTAGCCCTTGCTGACCA
>JAEXSY010000508.1 GCA_023440105.1 Bacillota bacterium | reverse complement strand
TCTCTGGAGGACTTGAAGGACCTTTGAGCCTTTACCGGTTAATAGAGGAAGCCCTTGGCCTATAACCTCTGAGGTGGTAAAATAACCCATTTCTCTACCCAAACGATTGTGATCTCGCTTTTTTGCTTCCTCTAATCGTTCTAGGTGTGCATCAAGGTCAGTTTTTTTGGTATATGCTGTGCCATATATCCTGGAAAGCATTTTATTTTTTTCGCTTCCTCTCCAATATGCACCAG
Source organism: Bacillota bacterium (assembly GCA_023440105.1). Classification (GTDB taxonomy): domain Bacteria; phylum Bacillota; class Clostridia; order Clostridiales; family Clostridiaceae; genus JAEXZL01. The sequence goes on along the minus strand of JAEXSY010000508.1, from coordinate 3,889 downwards.
CAGTATGAGTTAGCTTGAGGGCTTTAACATATTTAGTGCTCATTAAGTGTGGTCCAGCACAAAGATCTGTGAATTCTCCCATCCTATAGAAGGATATTATTGAACCTTCTGGAAGGTCATTAATCAGTTCTACCTTATAAGGTTCATTTATATCTTCCATTAGTTTTATTGCTTCTGCTCTAGGTAGCTCAAAGCGCTCTAGCTTTAAATCCTCTTTAACTATTTTCTTCATTTCTCCTTCAAGCTTTTCTAAGTCCTCATAGCTGAAGGAACCTTCTCTGTCGAAATCATAATAAAAACCATCATCAATAGCAGGACCTATGGCAAGCTTTGTATCTGGGAACAGTCTTTTCACTGCTAATGCAAGAATATGAGAGGCAGTATGTCTAAAGGCTTTTTTTCCTTCCTCATCCTGAAAGGTTAGTATATTAACCTCTGAATCCTCAGAAATTACATAACGAAGGTCTTTTATCTCGCCGTTGACCATGCCAACACAAGCTACCCTGGCTAAGCCTTCACTTAAGTCTGCTGCTAAAACAATAATAGAAATTGGATTTTGATATTCTTTTTGAGAACCATCCTTTAAAGTTATTTTTATCATTGTTAATCTCCTTTCTTAATGCTATTATGTCAAAAAATATAAAAAGCCCTCATCCCGAAAGGGACGAGAGCTTTGTTCCCGTGGTTCCACCCTAATTATCCCTTATGTCAGGGACGTCTCATTAGAAATTGTAACGGAATTACCGGACTTTATTAGAGCCACTCAGAGTTGGTTTTCAGCTGTGCATTGAGGATAGTTTCACCAGTATATCCTCTCTCTGTTAAGAATAATAGCTTACTCTTCTCTTCATCGTTTTTTATATTTTGTTAATATTATACCATCTTCCCTGTAGTAGTCAATAATAGGAGATAATTAATTTTATGTAAATATATTAAAAAACTATAAAAAGTGAGTAAAAAGTCTAAACTTGTGGTATATTATATATGAATATGAAAAAATATGTACATATTACATATAGTAGAAGTGAGGACAAAAAAATATGGTAGCTTTAGAGCAAGTGCCTATAATTCACTATTATATAAATTGTAGAGAAAATAAAATATTAGAGATTAGTGATTCTCTATTAGGGCTTTTAAAATATAGTAAGGAAGAAATAGTTCAACAAGAGCTGGAGTATTTTTTTGAAAAAATAAATTTTCCTCTTAGTAACTCTATACTTTTGGGGAAAGAGCATAAGGGTATATTTTTAAACAAATTTAATAAGGCTTATAGAGCTGTGATAAAAGCAGAAGCAATTAACTCCTATACACGGATTGAATTTTCATTAGTGGAGGATTTGACAGAAGCTGATAGTCTAAAAGGAATATATCAGCTAGTTAAAAATAGCCTTCAGTCAATGGCTATATATGATGCTATTGAACTTAAATTAATATATTATAATGACAGCTTTTATAAGTTATTTTGTGGTGATAGTGATGATAAGAAACCTTTAGAGAAATCAATCCTTCAAGGGAAGATAGGATTAATGCCTGAGGAATATGAATATGTTATGGATAGTGTTATAGAAAAATGCAAGCCTTTGCATAAGAATATTTATATTAGAAAATATAAAGATACCTTATTTAAGTTTTCTAATATATCCTTGATTCCCCTAGTTCCTAATGATAGAACTGAGTATATAATATTTTCATTAGAGGATATCTGTGTGGTAGAGGAACAAAAAGAAATACTTAATAAGGAAAAGGAATCTGTTTACAGTATAATCAATTATTTAGATATTCCCATGATACATTTGTCCTCTAAGGAACTTAAGGTTTTGAAAATTAATCATTGTGCTTGTAGGCTCTTTAAAGAACTTTTCAATGTGGCAGCACCTATATATATTAAAGATATCTTCACTACGAGAATTGAAGACTATAGCTTCATAATTAATGATTTAGAGAATATTGAAGAGACGAAATGCTATAAAAGTATACATATTGCCAAAAAAATCTTCAATATAATCTGCCAACCTCATAAGGGAATAAGTGGTAAAACTCTTGAGATAATAATAATCTTTATAGATGTTACTGAAGAAGTGGAAAAGAGAGACGAGATTATTAATCTATTAAAGGCTCAGGAGGAATTCTTTGCTTTCATATCCCATGAGTTTAAGACTCCAATTACTGTGACATTATCAGCGATTCAGGTGATGGAGTTCAATGGGAGGGAAGAGACTACTCCTTTAATAAAGAAATATGTAAATAAAATAAAAAAGAGTGCCTTTCAGCAGCTTCGCCTTGTTAATAATCTTTTAGATATAAGCAGAGCTGATTCTGGTTATCTTAAAATAAACAGAAAAAATATAGATTTGGTAGAAGTAACCAGAGTGATAATAGATTCTATTGAGCTCTATGCTAAAGAAAAGGGGATTGATATTATATTTAGGTCAGCTATTACCCCTATGATTATGGCATTAGATGAAGAAAAATATGAAAGAATACTATTAAATCTCCTGTCCAATGCAATAAAATTTACTCCTTCGGGAAAGAGAATATATGTAGATATATCAGAGCATGAAGGTAAAGCTTTAATATCTGTTAAAGATGAGGGAATAGGTATACCTAAGGATAAATTAAAATACATTTTTGAAAGATATGCACAAGTAAATCCTTCTTATGCACAAGTAAACCCCTCTTATGCACAAGTAAACCCGTCCTACTCCCATGACAATACCTCTTACTCAGAGGAAAGTACCTTTCTTATCAGGAATCATGAAGGAACAGGTATTGGTCTGTGTCTTGCTAAGCTTATGACCAAGGCTTTAGGAGGAGATATAGTAGCCTTTAGTGAAGTGGGAAGAGGAGCAACCTTCCTGGTTCAGCTTCCTAAACTCATGGTTCAGGAAGAGAAGAGCCTTTTGGATAGAGATATTGATTACCTGGATGATAGGCTAATGAGAAATATTAATATAGAGTTTTCTAATTTAGAAACAAGCTAATGAGCTCTGGAATATATAGGTATTCCAGAGCTCTTATTTAGTATGGTTTTATAATGATTTTTCAAAGGTTCCATCCATGCGATGGATAATGAATCTGCTGGGCTTCTTTTGTAAAAGCTCTTCTGCTTTTTCTAATGCCTCAGCCTTAGTATCAAATGCAAAGCTGTGCCTCTTCGCTCCTACCTTCCTTATAATCCATTTATTGTCCTTATAAACCAAGTGATAGAGTATCTCTTTTTTTCCTTTTATTGGTTTATTCCCCTTTTCTCTTTCCTTAGAGGAAAGGATAGCTGCACGATTATTAGCCCAGATTTCTGATGTAGAGATTGCTATTGGGACAGCTCTTCCTTCTTCATAACCATCTGTTAAAAGTGCGTTGGCTATCTCAATAGCTTTATCTCTCTGTTTATCAGGAAGGTTTTTCATTGAACTGGGATAATCATTTTTATTCCAGGGCATATTTACCTCCTTTGCTTAAAATACAAGATAGGAATAACCAGAATTCTGTTTACTTACTATTTCTACTGCTCCATGAGGAACTGTGGAAACAAAGCTAAAGAGCTTTGTGGCATCTATATTATATTCTGCTAAAGAGTGAGCACAAACAATGAATTCGCTTCCAGAATTATATAAGCCTAAGATATCTGTAGCTAAATCATCATTATTATGTGCTAATGAAGCTTTTAAGGAATCAACAATGTCTGTATTGTTTTTTTCCTTATCAATTAGGGTCTTAACCGCCGCATCGGTAACAATAAAAATCAAATGTATACTCTTGTGTCCCAAGCTGTCATATAGAGCTGTAGCAGAACCTAAAGCGTCCTTCCATTTATCCGAATTCTTTATATGGAGCAGAGCCTTATATCGATGAGATAGGTTAGTGTTATCTGCGATTCCTTCTTCTCTAT
>JAEXSY010000493.1 GCA_023440105.1 Bacillota bacterium | reverse complement strand
CTCTTATTACAGTTGAAGACTCTGTAGAAAAGGAACCGGCTAGATCTTCGTAAACCACTGGCTTTACATACGAGAATATATCTAATCTGTCCATAAGTGGACCAGATAGTTTTTTCAAATATTTGGTTATTTCTAACTGACTACAGGTGCATCTTTCTTCAGATTCTAATATATTATAGTATCCGCAAGGGCAGGGATTCATGGCAGCTACCAGCATAAAGTTTGCTGGATATATCACGTTACCACTAATTCTTGAAATACTCACGACTTTTTCTTCTATTGGCTGACGCAATGCTTCAATAGCTTCTCTTTTAAATTCTAGAAGTTCATCTAAAAATAATACACCTTTATGTGCAAGGGGTACCTCTCCAGCTCTTAAATCATAACCCCCACCTATAATAGAATAAATGGAGGAACTATTATGAGGGCTTCTAAAAGGTCTATCTATAATTAACTTTATCTTATTATTTAATTTCCCTGATATACTATAAATCCTTGTTAGCTCAATAGCTTCTTCGTAACTCAGAGGAGGAAGGATCGAGGGTATTCTTTTAGCGAGCATTGTCTTTCCTACTCCTGGAGGCCCATACAAGGCAATATTATGACCTCCAGCACAGGCCACCTCTAACGCTCTTTTAGTACTGCCCTGACCATGGATATCTGAAAAGTCAAAAGCCATAATAGAATCTTCATGTGGAAGATGTTGTTTTTTGTAAGGTAAACTATCTTTATAATGAAGAAAATCTAGGCATTGAATTAAATTATTGAAGCTGTAAATATTTGCTTTCTGAATTAAAGCACATTCTTCTTTATTCTCTTCTGGAACAATTATATTAAAATGATTGTCTTTCAGGCTTTCCATTGTTAGAGCTAACGCTCCTCTAACTCCTCTTAAGTCACCATTTAACGATAGTTCTCCAAAAAAAGTAAAATCAGAAACACTTTTTATTTCAACAATATTCACTGCAGCAAGAATTCCAATAGCAATAGGTAGATCGAATGAGGAACCTACTTTTTTTATATTTGCTGGGGAAAGATTAATAGTTATTCTGCCTAAAGGAAAATCAAATCCAGAATTAACAATTGCTGATCTAACCCTTTCTTTTGCTTCCCTAACAGCCGTGTCAACTAACCCTACGATGTTAAACGAGGGGATTCCTTTTGTTATATCTACCTCTACTTTTATCATATATGACGTCATTTCATTTAAAGCTACGCTGGATATCTCAATAGCCATAATCATCACCTCTAGCTAATAAGTATTACCACTTATAATCTTTTTATAATTAACTCCTATATTTATGGCAATAATTAAAACATAGAATTTTTATAATTATAATCATTGTATAGGAAATTATAAAAAGACGAATATAATCTATAATAATCGGAGGGAAAATGAAGGACTTTAATAAGGATATAGGAAATTATGGAGAAGAGCTAGCTATTAACTATTTAAAAGGAAATAGATATCATGTATTGTTTCATAGCTTTAAATGCAAGCAGGGAGAGGTTGACATTATTGCTAAAACTCATGACATTATTTGCTTTATTGAAGTAAAGAGTAGGTATAGTAGACTCTATGGTGCACCAATGGAGTCTATAACCTACTCAAAAAGAAACAGAATTATTAATACAGCTAAATATTATCTATATATTAATAATATACAGCACTGTAATGCTAGATTTGACGTTATGGAGCTATTGTTTAATAATAGTAATAATAGCTACAAAATAAACCATATAATTGATGCCTTTAGATAAAATCAATCAAGAATTTTTTTCAAAAAGGACATTCTATGAAGCTTTGTAGGACCCAATTCCTTTATAGCATTTAGATGCTTAGTGCTTCCGTATCCTACATTATGTAAAAAATCATAGTCAGGGTATTTTTCATGATATTCCTTCATTAGTTTATCCCTATATACCTTAGCAATGATAGAAGCACAGGCTATGGCTGCACTTTTAGCATCTCCCTTTATGATTGCTACATTATCTCCTGGATAATCCTTTATTTTATAGCCATCTGATAAGACAAGTTGTGGCTTCATGGATAATCCATGAACTGCATCTAGGAATATTTTATTGTTACAATAACCTATACCCTTTTCATCGATTTCATTGTTTGAACAGGAAGCAATAGAATAAGAAATAGCACGTTTTTTTATTTCTTCTGCCAGTTCTTCTCTTTTTCTTTCAGCTATTGCTTTTGAATCGTTTATGTATAATATAATATCCTCAAGAGAGGAGTAATCTAATATTACAGCTGCTGCTACAATAGGCCCCGCTAAAGGTCCTCGACCTACTTCATCTACTCCTGCTACGATATTCCCTTTAGCAAGAGCAATATCGAATTCATAAAGAGCTTTAACCCTCTTAACTTCACTGATAAAGGCTTCTTTATTTTTTATAAGATACCTTTCCAAGCTTTGAACATTTTTTCTATTATCCTCTCTTAAAATGGTGCAGAGGTGGAAAAATTCTTCATCGCTTATCTTTGAAATATCTAGGGATCTAATCATTGTATTAATGGCTTTGAAATTCGAATTTGTTATTTCATTTTTAGTCATTATTATTATTTTCATCTCCTGGTGATTCTAATGAGATTGTTCCAATTCTTCCTCCACGAAATTCATCAAGAAGTATAGCTGCTATTCTATTATAATCAATAGAATTCTTGCTGGCTATACAGCCTCTTTTTCTAGCTATATTATCTAAATTCTCCAGTGGATCAACTTCTAAATTTTCTAGCTTATATCTATCCATAAGCTCATTAGGATATGTAATTTGTAGCTTCTCTACAAGCTTCAAGGCCAACTCTTCTGTATCCATAATCTCATCCTTTATCGCCCCAGTAAAAGCTAGATTAAGAGCTGTTTCATCATCAAATTTTGGCCACAATATCCCAGGGGTATCTAATAGCTCAATACCAAGCTTTGTTTTAATCCATTGTTTATTTTTTGTTACTCCAGGTCTATCTCCAACCTTAGCTATAGTGTTTTTCGCCATTTTATTAATAAAGGAGGATTTGCCTACGTTAGGTATGCCTACCACCATGGCTCTAATAGTCATATTTACTATTCCTTTATTCTTCATTCTTTCTAATTTTTCACTTAATAGCTCATTTAAAGCAGGCTTAATATCCTTTAAACCATCACTACTGAGGCTGTTAACCGCAAGAGCTCTAGTATTTCCTTTATTTAAATAATTGAGCCATTCTTTAGTTGTTTTATTTTCTGCTAGGTCCTTCTTATTCAATAAAATTATACGCGGCTTATTTCCTATAAGCTGTTCTATCTCAGGATTAGAGCTGGAAGCTGGAATTCTAGCGTCCCTTATTTCTATTACAGCATCTACGAGCTTTAGATTTTCTTTTATTTCTCTTCTAGTTTTTACCATGTGACCAGGAAACCAATTGATTGCCATATATTATCACATCCTTAATTTTTTTGTTATAAAAATAAAAATGGGACTAAATAGCCCCATTTTATTATCGCTTAGTGATAAGTTCTTTAACCTTAGCAGCCTTACCAACTCTATCTCTAAGATAGAATAGCTTAGCTCTTCTAACCTTACCTCTTCTGCTGATTTCAATTTTATCGATGATAGGTGAGTTAATTGGGAAGGTTCTTTCTACTCCAGTCCCATAGGCTACTCTTCTAACAGTAAAAGTTTCTCTTATGCCACCGTTTTGCTTCTTAATAACGGTTCCTTCAAACATCTGGATTCTTTCTCTGTTATTTTCTTTAATCTTAACGTATACCTTAATAGTATCACCAACATTAAATTGAGGTAAATCATTTCTTAACTGCTCTTGTTCGATAGATCTTAAAATATCGTTCATGTGCTTTCCCTCCTTAGTGATGAATTTAACGTTCATGTCATAATATATGATAGAGGAACGTTCGTACTAGCACAAATGGTATTTTATCATATTAGCTAGTGTATTTCAACATATTTATTCGTTTTCTGGATATTTTTTTAAAATCTTTTTATCCTCTTTGGTTAGCTCATAGGAGTTGAATAAATCAGGCCTTTTCTTCTTGGTTATATGAAGAGACTTAGCTTTTCGCCATTGTCTTATTCTTTCGTGATTACCGGATAGCAATACCTCTGGAACCTTTTTATTATCATACTCTGGAGGTCTTGTATACTGAGGATATTCCAGTAATCCATTATAAAAGGATTCCTCTTCGTAGCAATCAGAAGTTGATAGGACACCAGGAATAAGCCTACATATACTATCTACAATAGGTATGCAAGCCATTTCTCCTCCAGTAAGTACGAAATCTCCTAAGGAAATCTCTTCATCAACATAATCATATATTCTTTCATCTATTCCTTCATAATGACCGCATAGAAATATTAAGTCAGCTTCCTTTGAAAGCTCTTTTGCTTTGTCTTGAGTGAATCTAACCCCTCTAGGACCTAGAAATATTACTTTACCATTATTAGCTTCTTTTGCGGATCTTATACAATCCACTATAGGCTGAGGAGTCATGACCATACCGTATCCCCCACCATAAGGATAATCATCAACCTTTTTATGCTTATTAAGAGAATAATCCCGAATATTTAATATTTCAAGGTTAATAAGATTATTTTTTATACCTCTACCAATGATGCTATGATTAAACAACTGAAACATCTCTGGAAATAAGGTTAATATACTAATCTTCATCCATCCATTCACCTACCGGTCTAATTATAACCTTTTTATCTTCTATTAAGATATCTGTAACGAAGTCCTTCATAGCAGGTACGAGAACCTCCTTAGGGCCTTCTTTTATCCAATATACATCATAACTTCCGGTTTTAATAACCTCAAAGATCTTCCCTATGTACTCATTGTTAGTATCGTATACGGAGCATCCTTTTAAGTCTGCAATAAAATATGTATCCTTAGGAAGTCTTACAGCATCTTCTCTTCTTACGCTTATATATTTATTGCGCAGCTTTTCTACAGCTTCTATTGTATCTACACCCTCGAGCTTCAAAATAACCCTGTCATTTTGAAGCTTGCACCAGCTTACAGGATACTCATTTCCATCAATCAATACATATTTTAATTTTCTAAACCTTCTGCTATCATCTGTTAAAGGTAGAATCTTCGCTTCACCTTTTACGCCATGAGGCTTTAATATTTGACCAACTGCTAATGTTTCAAGCAATGTAATCACCACCTATATTAATAAAAGAGCTAGGAAGCCTAACTCTTTTACTTTAGATTATTTCTACTACTACTCTTTTATTTTCTTTTATAGCAGCTGCTTTTATAACAGTTCTGATAGCCTTAGCTATTCTTCCCTGTTTGCCTATAACC
>JAEXSY010000388.1 GCA_023440105.1 Bacillota bacterium | reverse complement strand
CAGCTAACTCCAGTGATATCAGCAGGTAGGCAGTGAAGGTATAGAGCCTTTCCATCCTTTGTGAGCTTCATCATTTCCTCTGTGCAAGCCCAATCCTTATGCTGTGCATTTTGAGCTAATAATTCTTTCTCTAAAGCCTTTATTCCATCGAAATCGTTGTTTCCATATAGCTCTGTACGCTTTTCCATAGCTACAAAAGGAGCCCAGCTCTTTGGATATACTATATCAGCATCCTTAAATGCTTCCTCCATGCTGTGAGTCTTTGTGAAGGAGCCACCGGATTTCTTAGCATTTTCCTTAGCAACCTCTTCTACCTCGGACATGATTTCATAGCCCTCTGGATGAGCAAGAACAACATCCATGCCCATACGAGTCATAAGACCTACTATACCCTGAGGTACTGAAAGTGGCTTTCCGTAGGAAGGGGAATATGCCCAGGTCATGGCTATCTTCTTACCCTTAAGATTTTCAACTCCACCGAATTCATGGATGATGTGAAGCATATCAGCCATGGACTGAGTTGGGTGGTCTATATCACACTGAAGATTAACTAGGGTAGGCCTCTGCTCTAAGATTCCTGCTTTGTTTCCATCCTGAACAGCCTGAGAAACCTCTTTCATGTAGGTATTGCCTTTTCCAATGTACATATCATCTCTTATTCCTATAACATCTGCCATAAAGGAGATCATATTAGCTGTTTCACGAACGGTCTCTCCATGAGCAATCTGAGATTTTCCTTCATCTAAATCCTGAACCTCAAGACCTAATAGATTACAGGCAGAAGCAAAGCTAAAACGGGTACGAGTTGAATTGTCACGGAATAGAGAAATTCCAAGACCGCTTTCAAAAACCTTAGTGGAAATATTATTTTCTCTCATGAAGCGAAGGGCATCAGCTATGGTAAAAATAGCCTCCAGCTCCTCATCACTCTTTTCCCAGGTAAGGAAAAAGTCATTGTTGTACATTTCCTTGAAGTTTAGCTTATTCAGCTTCTCAATGTAGTCGTTTAAAGTTTTCATGATAATCCCCCTTAAAATTCTTTCATTATATTTAATTCCTAGGAGAGGGAAGGTAGCTCCCTCTCTTAGATTAGATGGTTTGCTTTATTTTAAGTACATTCCAGGTAATGCAGCATATACAGCAGCACACTTAACCAGATCATCCTTCCAGGTCTTTTCGTTAGGTGCATGAGCCTGAGCTTCTGCGCCAGGACCAAAGCCTATAACAGGAATTCCGTTACGTCCCATGATGGAAACTCCATTGGTGGAGAATGTCCATTTATCAGTAAGAGGACGATTTGCTCTGGATTCATGAGTTTCTGGGGAGCCGGATCTTGATGTTCCATATAGTCCCTTATAAGCTTCCTCCATAGCCTTTGTTAACTTGTGATCCTCTGGCAGTACCCAAGTAGGGAAGTAGCATTCAATAGGATATACCAGACCTGTGAAGCTTGGTCTTTCGTAGTCGTACATAGATACCTTAGCATCATATTTCTTTACAGCAGGAAGACTCCTGATTTCTTCTAAACAGCTCTTCCAGGTTTCTCCAGCAGTCATTCTGCGATCTAGCGAGATGGAGCAAGAGTCAGCAACGGCACAGCGGCTAGGGGAGGTGAAGAATATTTGAGAGGTGGTAACTGTACCTCTTCCTAAAAAGTTGGCTTCCTTCCACTCCTTATTGTATTTTTCATCCAACATCTTAACTAATCCCTTTATTTCTTTATCCTCTGAGGCATCATTTTCGTTTAAGTCACGGATATTCATGAGAATTTCAGCCATCTTATAAATAGCATTATCTCCTCTTTCAGGAGCTGAACCATGGCAGGAAACACCCTCTACATCAACACGGATTTCCATACGGCCTCTCTGACCTCTGTATATTCCACCGTCCGTAGGCTCTGTTGAAACAACAAATTCTGGTCTGATTTTATCTTCCTTGATGATATATTCCCAGCATAGTCCATCGCAGTCTTCTTCCTGAACAGTACCTACTACCAGAGCCGTATATTTTTCATTTAAGAGTCCTAAGTCCTTCATTATTTTTGCACCATAAATGGAGGATACTATTCCACCCAGCTGATCGGAGGTACCTCTTCCACCTATTTCAGTGTCAGATTCAAAGCCTTCATATGGGTCAAAGGCCCAGTTTCCTCTATTTCCTATGCCTACAGTGTCAATATGAGCATCAAAGCCAATTAAGGTATCACCTGTGCCCATATATCCTAGAACATTTCCCATAGGGTCAATCTCAACCTTATCAAAGCCTAAAGAAAGCATTTCGGCTTCTATTCTTTTAATTACCCCTTCTTCCTCACAGCTTTCCCCAGGAATAGCTACTAAATCTCTTAAGAACTTTGTCATGGCAGGTAAGTAGCTCTGTGATGCTTCCTTAATCTTTTCAAAATCCATTTTTAAATCCTCCCCTATAATTAATTAAAAATAGTAAAAATTTATAGTTTGATTAATCAATCTAATTTACTTAAAAAAATAAAATATTATGCTAGTAATATTGTTTTCCGTCCCACACAATTTCCTTATATCTATCAGGATCTGTATCGCCTTCTGTGGAGAAGAGCAGTACCTTAGAGCTTTCATCTAGTCCCAAAGCAGTTTTTAATGGTTCAAGGTCTTTCATAGTCATGGTGCAGTAAAGGGCAGCAAAGCCAGCAGCACCAGATTCACCTGATACTATCTGTGGATCACCTTTAATGGGAGCACTGAGGATCCTCATTGCTTTTGCAGCAGCCCAATCAGGAAGGGATATAAAGGCTGTAGAATGATTCCTTAATATGTCCCAGGAGATTGTATTTGGTTCTCCACAGGCTAGACCAGCCATTATGGTTTCCATATCGCCGGTAACGATTCTTTCCTCTCCATCGCCCGCTACAGCTCCTCTGTAGAGACAATCTGCCGCATCAGCTTCTACAATCACTACCTTTGGGGGATTATCAGGATATCTATTGGTAAAAAATCCTTGAACTGCTCCAGCAAGAGAGCCCACACCAGCCTGTACAAATATATGGGTAGGAGCCTCTGTGCCTGCTTCCTTAAGCTGCTCGTCAGCCTCCATGGCCATGGTTCCGTAGCCCTGCATGATCCAGGAGGGGATTTCCTCATAGCCTTCCCAGGCGGTGTCCTGTACTACTACTCCATTGGGAGTTTTAGCTGCTTCTGTTGCTGCCATTCTTACACATTCATCATAATTAACCTCTTCGATGGTAGCTTTTGCTCCTTCAGCAATTATGTTGTTGAGCCTTGTGAGGGTAGAGCCCTTAGGCATATATACAACAGCCTTCTGCTGAAGCTTGTTAGCTGCCCAGGCAACTCCACGACCATGGTTACCGTCAGTTGCTGTGAAGAAGGTTGCTTGTCCAAATTCTTCTCTTAGCTTTTCAGAGGTGAGGGTGTCAAAATCCAGCTCTGTCACATCTCGTCCAGTTTTTTTAGCTATATATCTGGCCATAGAAAAAGAACCGCCGAGAACCTTAAAGGCATTTAAACCAAAGCGATAGGACTCATCCTTAATAAAAATACTTCCAAGACCTAAGTATTCTGACATTCTAGAAAGCTTTGCAAGAGGTGTTTTTTCATAACCAGGTATTGTTTCATGAAAGCCTCTGGCTTTTTTTACTTCCTCTAAAGCCATGACTTTTAGGCTCTCATCAGTGGTTTTTGGCATAGAATTTAATGTCCATTTTATATTTTTCATTAATTACCTCCTCATAAAAAGGATATTCCTGACTATTATTTAACAAAATTATACGTTTTCATAATAGCATATATAAAATATAAATCAAGATGTTTTCTAAAAATAAACACTAAAGAAAATATTTTGAATATATATTGATTTTTTACAGTCCTTGATGTTAGTATATTTTTATACAGGATTTATATCTTGAAGATAAATTATTAACAAAATTATACATTTTTTAGTGGGGTATAAAAGAAGAAACAGGATTAAAGCATTCTTTTGATTGTTAAAATATTATTTTTTTTCGTGTTAATTTGATTGATTAATCAAACTATATTTCAATGTTATGTTTTGTTCTTAAAGTTAAAAGATAAGAGGGGGGAATAGCATGCTTTTATTTATAAATGGAAAGGTTATCACTAGAGATGATAATAGACCCTTAATAGAAAATGGAGCCGTTGCAGTATTAGGAAATGAAATAATTAAATTAGGGGAAGAAGGAGAGCTAAGAAAAGAATATCCTGAGGCAGAGCTTATTGATGCCAGAGGTGGTCTTATTATGCCTGGCTTAATTAATACCCATAATCATATATACAGCGCCATGGCTAGAGGCTTATCCATAAATGGCTACAATCCTCAGGGATTTTTAGATATCCTAGATGGACTGTGGTGGACAATAGATAGGAACCTTACCTTGGAACAAACTAGGCAAAGTGCTGTAGCTACTTATATTGACTGTATCAAAAATGGAGTGACTACAGTATTTGATCACCATGCAAGCTTTGGAAGGGTTACAGACAGCCTTTTTACCATTGCTGAGGCTGCTGAGGAGCTGGGAGTTCGTACATGTCTCTGCTATGAGGTATCAGACAGGGATGGTAAGGAAAAGACCAGAGCTGCTGTTAAAGAAAATGCTGATTTTATAAGATATTCAGAGGCAAAGAAGACTGATATGGTTAAGGGAATGATGGGACTCCATGCCTCCTTTACTATATCTGACGAGACCTTTGCCCTCTGTAGAGAAAATACTCCAGAGAATGTGGGCTACCATATTCATGTGGCTGAAGGAATAGAGGACTTACACCACAGTCTTAAGTACTACGGTAAAAGAGTTGTTAATAGGCTTATGGATCAGGGTATCTTAGGTCCTAAGACAATAACGGCTCACTGCATCTATGTTAATCCTCAGGAGATGGACCTATTAAAAGAAACAGATACCATGGTGGTTCATAATCCTGAATCCAATATGGGAAATGCTTGCGGTTGCCCTCCAACTCTTGAGCTCTACAAAAGAGGTGTATTATCTGGTCTTGGAACCGATGGCTATACCAATGATATGTTTGAGTCCTACAAGGTTGCAAATCTTCTACATAAGCATTCCTTATGTGATGCCAATGCTGCCTGGGGAGAGATACCTTCTATGCTTTTTGAAGGTAACAGAAGAATTGCCAACAGGTACTTTGAAAAGCCTCTAGGAATATTAAAGGAAGGGGCTGCTGCTGATATAGTAATAGCAGATTATAATCCCCTTACACCCTTAACAGCAGAAAACATAAATGGTCATATGCTCTTTGGGTTAAATGGCAGCAAAATCATAACTACCATGATAAATGGAAAATTACTCATGAAGGACAGAGAGCTTTTAAATATTGATGAAGCTAAGGCCATGGCAGACTGCAGAGAGCAGGCAGAGCTTTTAAGAAAAAGTATAAATGGATAGGGGGAAATAGGTTATGGGAGATAGGATGACTCCGCTTCCCTTTAAAAATCTAATTGAATGGATTTTTGAGGAGAAAAAGAAAACTGGAAGGGTATTTGGAGTTTATAAGCCCTTTGTAAAGGAAAAAGAGCAGTTTATTAATATATTCAATGAGAAGCTAGAAACACCCTTTGGTCCTGCTGCAGGTCCAAGCACCCAGCTGGCACAGAATATTGTAGCTGCCTATTATTCAGGAAGCCGCTTCTTTGAGCTTAAGACAGTGCAGATATTAGATGGAGAGGATCTCCCTGTAAATAAGCCCTGTATATTAGCTGAGGATGAGGGCTATAACTGTGAATGGTCCACAGAGCTT
>JAEXSY010000343.1 GCA_023440105.1 Bacillota bacterium | reverse complement strand
AGCCAGTGATGGAGCTAGATAGTGATATTTCCGTGGCTATGAAAAAGATGAAAAAAATGGATAAGATAGAACTATCCTTCCCTGGACTTGATTGCGGTGCTTGTGGTGCACCAACCTGTAGGGCACTATCTGAGGATATAGTAAATGGCAGTGGTAATATTACTGATTGCTTATTTGTAATCAGAGATAGGTTAAGTGAAATGTATGAAAAGACCTTAAAGGATACAAAGAAGCAGGAGGAATAACATGAAGGTTAAGGAATTATCAGAAAAGTTAGATTATGAAATAGTTACAGCTGGGGATATGAATGAAGATATAACAGGATGCTACATAGGTGATCTTTTGAGCTGGGTTATGGGACATGCATCCCCAGGAAACCTATGGATTACTATAATGAGTAATGTTAACGTAATCGCCGTTGCTGTTCTTACAGAAGTATCCTGTATTGTTCTTGCTGAAAATGTCCGTCTCGATGACCTTGCTTTAAAGAAAGCCATAGATCAGGGAGTTTGCATCCTTAGAACAAAGGAATCTGCCTATGAGGCTGCTGTTAAAATAAATAATTGTTTGGAAGCACGAATATGAAGGCTTTCTATGACCTTCATATCCACTCCTGTCTATCTCCCTGCGGTGATATGGATATGACACCTAATAATATAGTAAATATGGCCATCATAAAGGGCTTGGATATAATAGCGGTAGCAGACCATAATAGCTGTGGTAATTGTAGGGCAGTTATGGAGGTTGGAGCAAGAAATGGACTGAAGGTTATCCCTGCTATGGAACTAAATACAAAAGAAGATGTTCATATACTATGTCTATTCAGGGATATAGAAAAAGCTGAGAAATTTTCTTGCTATATTTATAACAATATTCCAGTCATAATTAACAAAGAAGAAGTATTTGGGAGACAAATTTATATGAACTCTAAAGATGAGGTGATAGGAGAAGAAGAGAAGCTTCTTATTACAGCTTCCAATATAGGAGTATATGACACTGCCTTATTATGTTCAGAGTATGGTGGTATAGCTATACCTGCTCACATCGACAGAAGCTCCTATTCCATTCTTTCAATGCTGGGATTTATTACAGAAGATATGGGATTTTCTACCTATGAGCTTTCTCTAAGAGCTGTGGCTAGTGATCTTTTAAAAGAGAATAAGCTATTAGAGGATAAAATTATCATAAGGAACTCTGACGCCCATTATTTATGGGACATAGCGGAAAGGGAAAGATTTATTGAATTAACTTCTATTAGTGCAAAAAGTATAATAGAATATTTTAGCGAAAAAAATGATTAAATATTAAAAAAATTTTGACTCTATATGTGGTTTTTTTAACAATCTCTGTTATAATTAAATTGATTTATTTTAAATTTTAATTAGCTGAACAATACATTTAATAAAATAAGTGTATTTTAAATAAAAAGTTTGGAGGATAAAGTATGCAAACACAAAAATTTAATGGGACTGCCGAACAGGAAAAAGAACTCATGGATGTGATTGCCGAGTACAAAAATGAGCAGGGCGCATTAATGCCTATAATGCAGAGAGCACAGGATATCTATGGATATCTCCCTATCGAGGTTCAAGAGGTAATCGCGGATAATCTTAACATTCCACTTTCACAGGTTTATGGAGTTGCAACCTTCTACTCTCAATTTGCTCTTAAACCAAAGGGAAGGTATAAAATAGGGGTTTGTATGGGGACTGCTTGTTATGTAAAAGGTTCTGCAAAGGTATTAGAAAAGATACAGGATAACTTAGGTATTGGGATGAAGGAGACTACAGAGGATGGTTTGTTCTCAATTGAGGATACCAGATGCCTCGGCTGCTGTGGCTTAGCGCCGGTTATGATGATCAATGATGATGTATATGGAATGGTTACTCCAGAACAGATCGATGGCATTTTAGACAAATACAGAAAAGAGTCTCAAAAGTAAGGAGATAATGTTTTGAAGGAATTATCCTTAAATATATTAGATATTTCGGAGAACTCTGTTTCTGCCAAGGCATCCTCAATTGATATTACCATAGAGGAGAGGCCAGAGGAGGATTTACTAAGGATTAGTATTAAAGATAATGGCTGTGGGATGGAGGAAGAATTTCTTAAAGAGGTGACGGATCCTTTTGTAACTACTAGGACTACTAGAAAAGTTGGTATGGGCCTTTCTCTTTTTAAGGAGGCTGCTGAAGGGACTGGGGGGAGATTTGAAATTCAGTCAAAAAAGGGTAGAGGAACTACCGTAACGGCAACTTTTGGCTATAGTCATATTGATAGAGCACCCTTAGGAGATATGGGGGAGACAATAAGTACCCTAATTCAATGCCATCCAGATATAGAACTTAATTATTATCATTGCTATGAGGACAGAAAAATTTTATTTAGTACAGAGGAATTAAGGTCAGCTTTAGAAGGGATGCCCTTATATAATCCTGAAGTTACATTATGGATAAAGGAATATCTAAATGAAAAAATAAGAGATTTATATGGAGGTGTTTAATTGTGAAGTCCATCGAGGATTTAAAAGAAATACGAGAAAGAATGAAGAATACCATCAATTTAAGAGATGATAACAATAAGACTATTAGAGTGCTGGTAGGTATGGCTACCTGCGGTATTTCCGCTGGGGCACGTCCTGTTCTTGCAGCATTAACAGAGGAAGTTGCAAAGCGCAATCTATCTCATGTAATGGTTACTCAAACTGGTTGTGTTGGGATGTGCCGCTATGAACCAATAGTGGAGGTTTATGACGGAAACGATAAGACAACCTATGTAAATATGACACCGGAGAAGGCAGTAAGAGTGGTGCATGAACACCTAGTAAATAACAGAGTAGTAGCGGAATATACCATTGGTTCTGCAGAATAAGGAAGGAGAGGTAGCTTAATATGATAAGAACTCATGTGCTGGTATGTGGAGGTACTGGATGTACATCCTCAAATTCCCG
>JAEXSY010000307.1 GCA_023440105.1 Bacillota bacterium | reverse complement strand
GGATAAGGTAAAATAGACGCACCTCGACATCGGGATAAAGATAGGCAAAGGCTAAAAATAATGAAAGATTCAGGTAATGGGAGGTGCCATAACCTGTAATCATCCCAGCTATTATTGTTCCTATGATTCCGCAGAGGTAGTAAAGGTTAAACCTAAAGGTTCCCCAGTGATACTCTAAGGTGTTTCCTATCATAATATAAAAATAGGAAGCAAAGAACATAGATATGAGGCTTCCGTATTCCGGTATAAAAATAAAAGTAATAATTCTCCAGATTTCTCCTCTCTGAATAAGCTGAGGACTGAAGAATAAATATGGAATTAAATTAATTCTCATAAGATACGCTAGGAGATATACCAATACTGTAATTCCAACAATGTACTGCATGAGATTTTCTATAGCGAATCTAGAGTACTTTCTCTCTAGCTTGTTCAACCACTTCATAATAAAAACACTTCCTTTATTTTAGTTTTAATTGAAACCTATTAATAAGTAGTTAGGTGAATTGTTCAAAATAATACTCATTAAACCTGATGTGTTAAACAATATAAAAATATAAACTACTAAAAATAGTACCACTTATTTGATTATATCAAAAAAAGTACACATCTTAAATTATAACCAAAAATAATAATACCCAATATTAGTAAAGAGAAATTTTTAGAATTCTAGGCACTTAATCCAAAATTTTGCGTATTAATATATGAACAACTTTAAAAACATATCTATTGCATTTGGATATTTTAAGCTATTATGTTATTGTATATTACAACGATAAGTTTAATGACAATGTTTAATATATCCTTTTATGGTCAATAATATTACCATAATTTGCTATGCAAGGTTAAATTATAAATGGGGTGATTGTAGTGAAAAAAATTAAAATAAAAGCACCAAAGGTTAAGGACATAAATGCCAAAGCCTTATTCAAGGATAAAAAGACAGCCTCCGCCATAGGAGTTGTTTCTCTCCTTGCCGTTGCTGGTGCCGCCATAGGATTAACTAAGGCACTAAAAAACACGGACATAGGGAAGAGAACCGCCAAAAACATAGCCTTAGACCACGCAGGCCTTCTCGAGAAGAACGTCCAGCTAATCACAAGCCAGCTTTCCGCTAATGATAATAACTTCTTCTACACCGTAAGCTTTATCTCTAAAGGCAGAATATACAGCTATGAAATAGATGCCCGCAGCGGCGAAATCCTTGGCTACAACAGCATGGACACAAGAAAAGAACTAGAATAACAAAAAAAACAACGTAGCTTTGCGAGGATCTTCCACCCCCCTAGCTACGTTTCTTATTCTCCTGCTATTGTCCCTTATCTTTCATCATTTGCTATTGCCCTTTGTTTCTTATCTTTCATCTTACCTTCTTTTAATCTCTTCACTCTTAGTTTTTACCTCTTCACTGCTCTTAATCTCTTCACTTTTCACTCTTAGTTATTCACTGCTCTTCTGCTCTTACCTCATTAAGCTCCCGCAAAATGAAATACCGCTCCAATTATCGCTGATGCTGCAATATAAAACACCGGATGAAGCTTTCTGGTTCTTTTATAAACTGCGGATAGGTAATAAATAATTATAGCGAGGATTATTCCTTTCCAGTTAAATAGATCAAGGAGGTTTCCTGTTTCCTTGTATAAATCCACCTGAAATATAGCTAAGAGCACCACGGTGAAGCCAGCTGCCCCTATGAGTCCTGTGGAAGCCGGCCTTAGGCCATAAAAAGCATCATTTACATATGCATTATCTCTAAAAGCCTTTAAAAACCTTGCTATAATCAGCACAATTATAATAGAAGGAGTAATAAGTCCTATGGTGGCTATGAGAGATCCTAAGGGCCCTCCAGAGGTATAGCCTACGTAAGTGGCCATGTTAACTCCCACGGGACCAGGAGTGGATTCTGATATGGCTATCATGTCTGCTAGCTGACTATGGGTAAACCAGCCGGTTTTATCTGATATGTCATATAAAAAGGGAAGTGTAGCCATTCCCCCACCAACAGCAAAAAGACCTGCCTTAAAAAACTCATAAAAAAGCTGAAGATATATCATTTAACCTCCCTCCTTTTTATACGGCTTATAATTATCCCTGCTACTCCTGCAAAAATAACAAATATTATAGGTGAAATATCTGTAAATATCCCTCCCAGAAGTACTATCAAAAAAATCACCATGGTAGCTTTATCTACCACAGAGCTTTTCCAAAGCTTAATAACTGCGTTAAATATAAGAACAGCCACACAAACCCTCACTCCGGCAAAGGCATTCTTAACCACAGGAAGATCGGAAAAATTGCTTATGAAGGCAGCTATAACAGTGATAATAACTAAAGATGGAAATACTACCCCTAAGGTTGCTATTATCCCTCCCAGCCAGCCTTTATTCTTCTCTCCTATGAAGGTTGCAGTATTTACTGCTATAACTCCAGGAGTACATTGTCCTATAGCATAGTAATCCATGAGCTCCTCATCTGTTGCCCATCCTTTTCTCTCCACAACCTCCCTCTGAAGTATAGGCAGCATGGCATAGCCCCCTCCAAAGGTTAAAACACCTATCCTGGCAAAGGTAAAAAATAAATCAAATAATTCCTTCATTTATTTCCCTCATCTTTCTACGACTTATTACAATAGTTTCTACTATGTTTAGTAGGTTGTAAATCTATTATACCATGGCTAATTCTATAGTTTTAATTAGCTTATCCTATCTTAATATAAAAATACATGATAATCATTAATTACCCACGGATACACCCTAACTTTTCACTATACTTCTGTTCTATATTTATCTTTATTTTGTAAATACCACTTAGGGATTATCAAGTTGAAATTATCGTAATCCTCAAAGGCTTTAAGACAACGTTTGGTCATTCCATCAACATCTTCTTGACCAAATTTTTCTGCCCATTTAATTGAATATAGGGAGCCATGGGCCACATATACCGCCTGTATCTTCCAAAAATCAATTGGAGGCTCTCCATCAAAATATCCTTGAATTTCTCCTACGGAAAAAGGAATGCTATGCTCTACATCGAAGCTTTGAATCTTATAAAACTCTTCAAATCTATCACCACATTCCCAGCGGTTAAAATCTATAACTCCAACCTTTTTATTAGTTGTATATATTAAATTTCCCATGTGAAAGTCACCATGTTCATAAACTGGTGATGACTTACACAGCATATCAATATTATTTTTTACAAATTCTATTGCCCTTTCATCATTGGGGATTCTAAGAGATGAGACTTCATAGCTCTGCAGCTGTAATAGCTTTTTAGGGATTTTATTCACTGAAGGCACATCCTGTGGTTCAACGGGAATACTATGAATATGCTTTAAAATCCCCCCTGCATATAAACCGAGCTTATATTGTTCTAGGCTTGGTAAAGAAGGCAGCTTTTCTCTAAGTGAATGGCCATCTACCCAGCTTAAAAGCATATAAACATTTTTATATTCGTTAAAATATCCAAAATCTATGGCTCTGGACATTTGAAAATCAATGGTGTTAAATTTCTTAATTACTTCAAACTCCCTCTTTTTTTCTTCATAAGCATCACCACTAGATATACGTAGTAAATATTTCTTATTTTTATTATCTTCTATGTAATATTTTTCATCAGAGGACCAGCCATATTCTATTTTCTTTATTTTTACCCATGTATTAGAGACAGCTATATCATTAAAATTATAATTCATTCTGCACCTCATAAAATGTACTTAAGTCTTATTTAATATTGAAGAGACTCCTTATTATTATGAATGAACCTTTCATTTATGTAAATATTATACATAAAAAACCATTCCATGCATTTTTAAGTTTGAGGTGATAAGGATAATTATTTTAGCATAGCCCAAAATTAATATAACCCAAAGATAAAAGAGGGGTGTAATTTAACCCCTCTTAGAAATTGCCTAATCCATTATTAATAAAACATATTCTTGCACTGATAGTGGTCTTGAACCTCATTTAAGGCTTCTCCAAATCTCTGGAAGTGTACTATTTCTCTCTGCCATAGGAAGCCTAATGGTCTTAGAATATCAGGATCATTGGTTAAGTTCATAAGGTGCTCATAGGTGGTCCTTGCCTTCTGCTCTGCTGCTAAGTCCTCATAAAGGTCAGTAACAGGATCTCCTATGGACTGAATATATGCTGCAGTCCATGGTACTCCATTGGCATCAGCAGGATATACTCCATGGTCATGCTGAGTGTAATAGCCTTCTAAGCCAGCTTTTTTGATTTCTTCTATAGATGCTCCTCTCATGAGCTGGTATATCATAGTTCCAACCATTTCGATATGAGCTAGTTCTTCAGTTCCAATATCATTTAGCAGAGCTTTAGTCTTACCTGTAGGCATGCTGTACCTCTGGCTTATATATCTTAGGGCAGCTCCTAACTCACCATCAGGTCCTCCCAGCTGAGCCATTATTGCCTTAGCCATCTTTAGGTCACTTTTCTTTATATCCACAGGATGCTGTAATCTCTTTTCATATATCCACATATAGCTAACCTCCCCCTAATTATCCCATGGCCAGGGATCATTGATGTAATTCCATTTACCGTGCACTACAGATTCTCCAAAATTCTTGAGCTGACCATAATGCTTTTCATACATCTCATTGAGATTTCTAAGAGCCATGGTAATGGCCTTATAATCACATACTGCTTGTTCATTCTCTGGGAAGTTGTCTATATATAGGTTTAAGTCCACAGCATAGAAGCTAACCTCTTGTATTCTTCTTAGAAGCTCCTCTTTATCCATAGGGGCCTTTTCACAATGAATGAGCATATCTCTTTCCTTATCTCCCATCATCGTCCCCTCCCCTCTTTTTAAATGGAGGCTCTCTATAGAGCTCTTTAAAGATAGTTCCTTTTCTAAGTGCTGTGCGTATATCGAATAGATCCCTGTATTCCTGGGGTATCACATAAGCCTGTGCAAGCTTATATTTTTTTACAGTCATTTTACACCTCATATTCATTGTTGTAAGTATATATTCCTTAATATATTATGGTGGTACTTTGTTAACAGTTACTGTTTTTTTATATTGCATGATAAATTTTTATTAGGCTTTATTTTTCAAAGATGATGAAGAAACACTTATAAATGAATTATAATAATAGTGAACATTCTATGAATTAAGAGTATAATTTATATAAGTTGTATTTGTTTACTTCATATCCAAATATTAACTGCGAATCAGAAGATAAGTGGAGATATTTCAAGATGAACTAGAAAGGAGAAAACTATTAGAAGATTTATATCGTATATTTATTTGTAAGCGCTATACTGGCTCTTGAAATATTTGAGCACATTAATTATTCAAAATAACGATTAGAAAGAGATGATACATATGAAGGGTAGAACAGGAAAGAGAATTGCAATTATAGGGCTATTTGTAATAATAGCTATTATTGCCTTGGGAGGGCTGTACATAAATAATCTTCTTAACAAAACTCAGAAAACAGATATTCCTACGGATGATACTTCCTTAGGAATAAAAGAGGAAGCAGCAGAAAAGGATAAAAAGGATATTACCACCATAGCTCTTTTTGGAATCGATGCTGAAGATGGCAAGAAAGGCAGATCCGATGCCATTATGTTATTAACTCTTGATAACGAGAACAAAAACATTAAGCTAGCATCTATAATGAGAGACTCCTATGTAAATATCCCTGATAAAGGGATGGACAAGATTAACCATGCCTATGCCTTTGGTGGCCCAGAGC
>JAEXSY010000289.1 GCA_023440105.1 Bacillota bacterium | reverse complement strand
AACCCCAGCCTACAAGAAGAATCTCAGGAGTTTCTGCTCCCATGTATTCAGGTTCTTCCATGGCTTCCTTCATAAGGATTGCTTTTCTCATTCTCTTTTCCATCATGGCATTTCTTTCTTCAGCGGATTCGATGATGTGACCTTCTTCATTGTGCTCGTCACTATCAACAACTACAACCTGTCCAGCTGCTTTACCAGGAATCAATCTTGGAGAGATACCATTCTCTGTTATCTTAAATCTCTTATATACTTCACCTTCTGGAACTTCTCTTATAGCATCATCAACAATTTCAAGGTTATCTAGGTTGTATTTAGGAATAGTAACATTACTATCTGCCAGATACTGATCAGTAAGAAGAAGTACCACTGTTTGATATTTTTCAGCTAAATTAAGAGCTCTAAAGCTTTGATAGAAAGCATCCTCTGCATTCCTAACACTCATTACCATACGTGGGAACTCACCATGAGAAGCAGTGAGCATAAAGCTTAAATCACTCTGCTCAGTTCTCGTTGGAAGTCCTGTAGCTGGACCAGGTCTCTGGGAATCGGCAACAACTAATGGAAGCTCAGCTATTCCACCCATTCCTAAGGCTTCAACCATTAAGGAGAAGCCACCACCGGAGCTACCTGTCATGGCTCTAGCTCCAGCATAGGAAGCACCAAGTGCCATATTGATGGCAGCTATTTCATCCTCTGCCTGCTCAACAACTATTCCAGCCTTAACCTGATTCTTTGATAGGTAAGTCATGATGGAGGTTGCAGGAGTCATAGGATATGCTGAATAATATGAAACACCACCAGCAAGTGCTCCTAAGGCTATAGCATTGTTACCGTTTATTAAAATATAATCCTTGTTAACGCCTTTTCCTACATTATGCTTTGTTTCTACAAGGTCATACCCTGATAGGAATGCTTTTTTATTAGCTTCCTTTACTTCTTCCTTGAACTTTGGACTTATGAAGGAGAACTGCTCATCATAATGGATTCCAAAGTATTTTACTACGGCACCAGCAGCAACAACACCTACGACGATAGGCATCTTAAGCTCTCTGGCTATTTTAATAAGTCCTAGACTTGCAAATCTTTTATCATCACTGTTTAAGGATTCATCTGCAATTATTATTCCATCTTCCTTTAATTTTGGTAGATGGAAGTTTATGGTGTCCTGGTTAAGAGCGACGATTAAATCTAATTCTTCAGCATGGCTGTATATAGGCTCATCACCAAATCTAATTTGAATAAAGCTGTGTCCTCCTCTAACTCTAGACATTACGTCTCTTGTGGAGTGGACATAAAAACCACTTCTATTTAGTATCTTTTCAATTGTGGTAGCAATAGTGTCCATACCTTGACCTGCTGCACCACCTATTAATAAATTGTATTTCATCAAAAACACCTCTATTCAGATATTCATTCTGTTAGCACCAAATAAAATTATATATTGATAACAAAAATTAGTCAATAATTATTATCAGTTAATAATTAATAAAAAGTGATGCTAGTCAAATAATTCTTTATAGTTTCCACCGTATTCGATTCCAGCATTTATGCCTATATCCTCAACTATAACTTTACCTGTATTTCTTTCCTTTAAGGTAATCTTTATTTTTGAAACTACACTTTCTAAGACATCAGGCTTCATAACCTCTCCGTCAGGGCTGTGAAGTAGTAAAAAATCCTCTTCCTTAGATTCAGGTACAATAATTAAATCATAATCCTTATTGGATAACAGGAAGGATAAGCTATCCTTTTCCTTAATAACCTTTAGCTTGCTTCTTTTCATAGTAGTGAAGGTGATGACTTCATTCCCATAGCGTAGAGCTGCTAAGAACCCTCTAAAGCTATATATAGGGAAGGGTATGTGAGCTATAGAGCAGGTTAATGCCAGTTCCTGCTCAGTGAAGGTATTACATTGAAACCAGAACCAGGAATATGGAAACTTTTTACCCCAGTTTTTTTCAATGTACACCTTAGAATTTGTTAGTTCATATTTCTTTTCGTTGATTGTTAAAACTCCCGAAGCGTTTCCATCTATTGCACAGACTTGGCTGTAGCATTCCATGAAGGTGAGATAGTTATAAAAACCCATACTTCCAGGATTAATAAGGGTGTCAGGCCATCTCTGAATATTTTTAAAATGTATCTCGCCGGCTATAGATAGACCGTCACCTTGAAGCTTCAGGTTAATGCCTTCTAAAGAAAAGAGGTTACCAGAGATATTTATATTAAAAGCTGAATCAGAGGAGATGAAATCTTTTGGGGAGAAAGTGAAATACTTAAAGGCTTTACTTCCTCCATTAACATATTGTATAAAGGAATGGCCATTTTTTCCTTTTATTATTCCAGGTATTAAAGCAATAGAAAGATTTTCTTCAGGGTCCGTTAATTTAAAATACCAGCCTTCAAAAAAAAAATTATCCTTGTTCTTGCCATGATATAAATCAGGGTTAAGTATTTTTTTCATTAGTTTCTCCTCCGTCACTTACTATATTAAACTAAAATTGAAATTTATTAACAAATAAATCATTAATACTCTATAAATAAACTGTAAATATTGAGAAATAATAGTTGTATGATAAATTATAGAGGCTATTATGTAATATTATCATTAAAAAATTTATGTTATAATTACTACAAGGCTATAAATGAAATGAGGTTAAGATAATGTACTTTAATAATATTATTTACATAATAATTGTTGTTATAATTATAGTGGCATTGATTAATTTTGCTTTTTGGCTTCTACCCTATGCACTAATTGCTTTTGCTGTTTATTGGATATATAAAAAGCTCTTTAGCAGCAGAGGAAAGGGAAGGAATAATAGAAATGAGGATGTTTTTCAGGGGAGTAATAGGAATAATACAGAGAATAGAGAAGACTCTCCAAAAAAAGTAATAGATGTAGATTATGAAGAGGTGGATGATTAATATCCACCTCTAATAATTTATCTTTATAAAATAAAAACCTATGTTTTTGTTTCCCCAGCCAAGATCAAAGGGGACTTTGTATCTATCGGTGGTATGAGAATTTATAAGTGGATAGCCATTACTATCAAAGCCTGTGACTATTGCAAAATGATCTATATCACCACCCTTTGAATAGCATATAACATCTCCATAGCTTAGCTTTGAAAAAATAA
>JAEXSY010000209.1 GCA_023440105.1 Bacillota bacterium | reverse complement strand
GAGTAGTGTTATAAATTATTACATCCTCTCCCTGCTTTTCCAGCTCTATTACTCTTCCATGGGCTACTCCTATGTAATTCCCACTCTCCTGTCTTTCCCATCTAAAGCACTGACCACAATCAAAAATATGAGGGAGCTCAAAATTCTTAACTCCTCTTATAGCAACACCCTCTGGCATCGCTTCTACTATTTTATAATCCATTCTTATCACCTGCTTCTTTCTTTATCAATGATTTCTTCTAGAGTTTCTGCAGCCACAGCGATCATAGTACTGCAGCGTTCCGCTTCTGTTTTGTATTCTTCCTTGAGTATTCTGCAGTTATACGTTCCTAGCTTACTTCTAAAGCTCTCCACAAGCTTTACTGTCAGTTCTCGAACCTTTGGACTTTCATGGCCTCTTTCATTGGTAAATAGTAATCCTATAACCGCTGCTGCCCCACTTAAAGCTCCGCAAATATCCTCCACTCCAAGACCACCGCCAAAGGGAGCCATGACCTTAAAGGTTTCCTTTGATAAATTCATATTATAAGCTTCATCTGCTGCATAGAGTATAGTTTCAGCACAGTTATAGTCATAGTCCTTCTGATAGTATTTTAGAGCAATCTCCTTAAGCATAGAACCCCTCCGAGAATTCAATAATAATTATTAATTAATCTAATTATAGTTTAATTTTGTAAAAAAGAGAACAGACTTTTTATATAAAAAACACTCCAGCAGTTAAAGAATATAAACTCTTTAACTACTGGAGTGAAACTAACTCCATAACAGAATTTTTTTATTTACTTACAGCAATGTATTTATCTATAGCCTCTGCAGCCTTCTTCCCAGCACCCATGGCGAGGATAACTGTAGCAGCTCCAGTAACAGCATCTCCTCCAGCATAAACACCTTCCCTGGAGGTAAGTCCTGTTTCCTCATCGGCCACTATGCATCTCCACTTGTTGGTGTCAAGCCCCTTTGTGGTTGAAGATATAAGCGGATTAGGCGATGTGCCTAGAGACATAATAACAGTGTCCACTTCCATGATGAACTCTGAGCCTGGAACTTCAACAGGTCTTCGTCTTCCTGAAGCGTCTGGTTCTCCTAGCTCCATCCTTACGCACTTCATTCCCTTAACCCAGCCATTTTCGTCCTGAAGGATTTCAATAGGGTTAACAAGGGTATCGAAGATAACGCCTTCTTCCTTGGCATGATGTACTTCCTCTATTCTTGCAGGAAGCTCCGCTTCACTTCTTCTGTATACTATATGGGATTCTGCTCCTAGGCGAAGGGCAGTTCTAGCGGCATCCATGGCCACATTTCCTCCCCCTACTATAGCAGCCTTCTTTCCAAGCTTTATGGGTGTGGAATAATCCTCCTTAAAAGCCTTCATAAGATTGCTTCTTGTGAGGAATTCATTGGCAGAAAATACCCCGTTGGAGTTCTCCCCTGGTATTCCCATAAACTTTGGAAGCCCAGCACCGGAACCTATAAACACAGCTTTAAAACCTTCCTCTTCTAACAGCTCATCGATGGTTACAGTCCTACCAACTATTACATTGGTTTCTATCTTAACACCAAGCTTCTTAACATTCTCCACCTCATGCTTAACCACTGTATCCTTTGGAAGTCTGAATTCTGGAATACCATATACCAGAACTCCACCAGGCTCATGAAGTGCTTCGAAGATTGTTACATCATAACCTTTTTTAGCTAGGTCTCCAGCACAGGTGAGCCCTGCAGGACCGCTGCCTATAACAGCTACTTTAACTCCATTGCTTTCCTCTCTCTCCGATAGATCCACATTGTTCTCTCTGCTCCAGTCGGCAACAAAGCGTTCCAGCTTTCCTATAGCTACAGCCTCACCCTTGATGCCTAGGACACATTTGCCCTCACACTGATTTTCCTGAGGGCATACCCTTCCACAGACAGCAGGAAGTGCACTATCTCTAGCAATAGTCATTGCTGCCGCTTCAAACTCTCCATTTTTAACATGCTGTATAAATTCTGGTATCCCTATAGTTACAGGGCACTGAGTAACACAGAGGGGCTTCTTACAGTTTAAGCATCTTGCTGCTTCAGCCATAGCTTCTTCAGCTGTATATCCGAGGCACACCTCTTCAAAGTTTCTAGCTCTTTCTTCTGGGGCCTGCTCACTAATAGGTATCCTTTGCATTCTATTCATTACTTGTCACCTCCACAGCCACAGCCACCATGATGATGGGTGTCTCCTTCTTCCTCTTTAAGGATAGCCCTTCCTTCCTCACTCTTATACATGGCCTGTCTTCTCATAGCCTCATCAAATTTTACTAAGTGTCCGTCAAATTCTGGTCCGTCTACGCAGGCAAACTTAACCTCATCTCCTACAGTAACTCTGCAGGCACCACACATTCCTGTTCCGTCTACCATAATAGGATTTAAGCTTACTATGGTAGGAATATTTAGCTCCTTAGTTAAGAGACATACAAATTTCATCATTATCATTGGTCCAATGGCAATGGCTCTGTCATAGTGCTTTCCTTCATTGAGTACTAAGTCCTTGAGCTTTTCTGTTACCATTCCCTTAAAGCCATAAGAGCCATCATCAGTGCAGATATAAAGATTACCAGCTGCAGATTTCATCTCCTCTTCAAGGATAACTAACTCTTTATTCTTTGCCCCTACTATAACATCACAGCTTATTCCTCTCTCGTGAAGCCACTTAACCTGTGGATATACAGGAGCTGTTCCCACTCCTCCAGCAATGAATATTATTCTTTTATTCTTTAATTCCTCTATGGATTCCTCAACCATTTCTGAAGGTCTTCCCAAAGGACCTACAAAATCCTGAAAATAATCCCCCTCATTTAAGAGAGCCATTTGCTTAGTAGAATTCCCCAGAGTTTGAAATACTATTGTCACAGAACCTCTCTCACCATCGTAATCACAGATGGTTAAAGGAATCCTCTCTCCCCTCTCATCAAGCTTTACTATTACAAATTGTCCGGGATGACAGGACCTGGCTACCCTGGGTGCTTCAACATCCATGAGATAGATGTTATTAGCAAGAAGCCTCTTACTTAAAATCTTATACATCTCATTTCCCCCTATTATTATTCATTAGCAAAAATTCTCACAATTTATTTTATCACATCAAGACAATTTTTTCACAAAATATTTATGAGAAACAAACTATATTTACAGCAATATTTTTGATTATTCATATTTATGGATAATTTTATCAAATATTCAAAAATATAACCCATAAATACTGTATATATGTTATAAAAAACATTAGTTATTTATTATTTTATATTTTAAACCATAGTAGCAAAGGTTAATTTCCTCACCTCTGCTACCATGTTTATACTGCTCTAAAAGTCCACCTTTTTACCTTCATATACGCATTGGAAAAGCTTCTTCATTTCTTCTGTTGTTATTGGTCTTGGATTAGAGCCTGTGCAGGCGTCCTTCACTGCATTTTCTGAAATATAATCCACATTCTTATCAAAGTCTTCTTTGCTTATTCCATATTCCTTAAGGCTTGCTGGAATATTCATAGCCTTGTTTAGCTCTTTAATCATAGCGGTTAATGAGTCAACCAGCTCCTCATTAGTGCTGCCTGGAAGATTAAGATTCTTTGCTATTTGAGCATATCTATCTAGAGCTTCTTTTTTATTGAAGTCTATAACATATGGTAGATATACAGCATTGGCACAGCCATGAGGAATGTGGAATATAGCTCCTGTCTTATGAGCCATGCTATGAGTTATTCCTAATAATGCATTGGTGAAGGCCATACCTGCTAAGCATTGAGCTATATGCATCTCTTCCCTGGCCTTTTCATTTCCCTCATAGGAGGAGATTAAATTATCCTTAATCATTGTGATGGCCTGCATAGCAAGAGGATCAGAGAAGCTTGAATGAAGTCCTGCTACATAAGCCTCGATAGCATGTGTAAGGGCATCCATTCCTGTATGAGCAACAAGCTTAGGAGGCATTGTTTCAGCAAGCTCTGAGTCTACTATAGCTACATCTGGTGTAAGGTTATAGTCAGCTAGAGGATACTTTATACCCTTAGCATAATCAGTGATTACCGAGAAGGCTGTAACCTCTGTAGCGGTTCCACTGGTGGATGGTATTGCTACGAATCTAGCCTTACCCCTCAGCTCTGGTACAGTGAAAGGATCTTTAACATCATCAAAGGTTACCTCTGGATGCTCATAGAATATCCACATTGCCTTAGCTGCATCTATTGGTGATCCACCTCCAATAGAAACAATCCAATCAGGATTAAATTCTCTCATGGTTTCTGCACCCTTCATAACTGTCTCCACGGAAGGGTCTGGCTCAACACCTTCTATAAGTTTTACTTCCATACCAGCAGCCTTTAAGTATTCTTCTACCTTATTTAAAAAGCCAAACTTTTGCATAGAGCTGCCTCCAGTAACTATTACAGCTTTGCTCCCTTTTAGACTTTTAAGTACTTCCATACTTCCTTTTCCAAAATAAATATCTCTAGGTAATGTAAATCTGTTCATCATTCTACCTCCATCTATATAATTTCTCTATTATATAAAGCAAGTATCATGCCAACTTGATATTTTTTTAACAATTCTTTCTGAAAGTTTATAAAACATAAAGAAAAGTCATCATTTCACCCAGTTTATTTTTAATTTATAGAAAATTTTATTAAAAATATATAATAAATAATTAGTCCAAACCTTAATTAATCTTAATATCGTTCTGTTTTGGAACACTGTCATCACGGGAAATTGTATTGTTTTTGAACAGTGTTTATTTTTCGAACAATGACTATTTTTTCACATAAATAAGATCTATTCTTCTTTTGCCTGGTCGATTTTATATTTTTTTATTTTGCTATACAAAGTGTTTCTTCCAATACCTAAGTCCTTAGCCACCTTAGAAATATTCCCATGATGTTTTGTTAATGCTCTGCAGATTAGCTGTCTCTCCATCTCCCAGAGCTTTGGTATCCTATCCTCTTGATAGCCTCCTTTTATTATATCCGCTTTTTCATAGATAGGGGCTATTGTATTTGGATAAGCTTCTTCTAATTTTCCCTCTAAATTAAGGGTCTTTTCTATGAAATTTTCAAGCTCCCGAACGTTTCCCTTCCAGGAATTCTTGGAAAGCTCTACATACACATTAGGCTCCAAAGAGAATTCCTTTATTCCAAGTTTTTTTGCTTTTCGGCGTATAAAGCTATCAACCAGAAGCTTTATATCTTCTTTTCTTTCTCTTAAAGGTGGTACATACACAGGAAGAACGCTGAGTCTGTAATATAAATCCTCCCTGAAGCTCCCCTGCTGAACCTTCTTTTTTAAATCTTTATTAGTAGCTGCAATAATCCTCACATCAACAGGTATATATTTATTGCTTCCCACAGGATTGATAATGCCCTCCTGCAGAACCCTCAGAAGGTTAACCTGCATATTAAGGGGCATTTCACCAATTTCATCTAAAAACAGAGTACCTCCATTGGCCAGCTGAAATTTACCAATCTTTCCTCCTCTTCGACCACCAGAAAAGGCTCCCTCTTCATATCCAAAAAGCTCGCTTTCAATAAGGTTTTCTGGTATTGCTCCACAGTTTATTGCAACAAAGCTCTTATTTTTCCTTGGACTTAAATTATGGATAGCTTGTGATAGAATTTCCTTGCCAGTACCGCTTTCCCCCTGTATAAGTACTGTAGAAGAACTAGATGCAATTCTCTCAACATAAGCTTTTAACTTAACAATTTCGGAACTTTCACCTATAAAGTCTTCTAGGGTATATCTAGCACCTAAAACTCCATTGCCTGCTTTATAAGCCCTATTCTCCTGCTCCATTTTCATCCTTGTATCTATATAATTAACCGCTGCCACTACAAGTCCTAAGGTATGAGGATGTACTCTATAGCTCTCCCCGGTTAAATTTAATGTACCTATTATATTACCTTGAGTGTCATGTATCGGTGCAGCAGAGCAAGTCCATCTATGATATACAGTTATAAAATGCTCCTTAGCTGAAATCTGGATTGGAGAATCTTCCTTTATAGCAATCCCCATAGCATTGGTACCGATGCTAGCTTCATTCATATAAGCTCCAACTATCATATCCAAGGCCTTAGCCTCCTCAAGAACCTCCTTATCTCCTGTTATAGACAAAATACAGCCTTCTCTATCTGTCAATAGAAGAATAAAGCCTGAACCCTCCAGCACCTGGTAGAGCATATCAATAAAGGGCTGTGCTATATTAATAAGAGTCTTGTTTTTTCTAAGAATTTCTCTGAGCTCTTCCTCTGCTATTACTTTTTTAGGAAGCACCCTTTCCCTTTCAATACCTAAGTCTTCGCTTCTTTTATGTGATTCTTTGATTATTTCTCTCTGCTCATAAATTCTATACATATGTCCTCCTTTTAAAAAATCACCTTAATAATGATGTACCAGTTTTAAAGGATATAATTCTACAAATAAAGAACCGACAGTGTAGATGTCGGTTCTTTTTAACTACAAATTATTTACTATAATCGAAAACACCTTTTTTTGTCTTTCTTCCAAGCCAGTTTGCTCTAACATATTTTCTCATAAGGCTGTGAGCTCTATACTTGCTGTCTCCAGTTTCACTATAGAGAACATCCATGATAGCAAGACAAACGTCAAGACCAACAAGATCTCCTAAGGCTAGTGGTCCCATAGGATGATTAGCACCAAGCATCATAGCCTTATCAATATCTTCTGGACTAGCAAGTCCCTCTGCCATTATTCCAAAAGCTTCATTAATCATAGGAATAAGTATTCTATTAACCACAAAGCCTGGAGCTTCAGCTACCTCTACTGGATCCTTACCTATAGCCACAGAAACTTCCTTTACCTTATCAAAGGTTTCCTGGGAGGTTGCCATGCCTTTAATTATCTCTACAAGCTTCATAACCTGTGCAGGATTGAAGAAATGCATTCCAATAACTTTATCTGGTCTCATAGTAGCTGCTGCTACCTCAGTGATTGATAGGGATGAAGTATTTGTAGCCAATATGGTTTTTTCTTCACAAATCTTATCCAGCTCAGCAAAGATTTCCTTCTTAATCTTCATGTTCTCTACTGCAGCCTCAACTACTAAATCGCAGTCAGCAGCAAGATTAAGATCAGTGGTTCCTGATATTCTGGATAATATAGCTTCCTTATCCTCTTCAGTCATCTTTCCCTTAGCAACTAATTTGCTGAGGCCCTTTCCTATTCCTGAGAGACCTCTGTCTACAAATTCGTCCTTGATATCTCTAAGGATAACC
>JAEXSY010000181.1 GCA_023440105.1 Bacillota bacterium | reverse complement strand
TCTCTGTACAAAGCCATGTGGCTCATACATCTGGCCTCTAAGCATTCTTGATATATCCTGAGGTGGAACATGATATTGAAGCATAACTGATATAGATTTAGAGAGAGAATTAAGAAGTCCTGTAATAATAGTTCCTTCTCTATCAGTGGATATATATATTTCGATAATTTCTCCCTTTTCGTTTCTGTTAACAGTGGTGTAAATCTTAACATCATCTATCTGCGCAGGGTGAGTTTTTCCGTACCTTACCCCCTGAGGTTTAGCTCTTCTCTTATAATTAATAAGATTGGAGTTTAGCTCCTCTGCTTTGTGGAGTAAGTCCTTATAGCTTAAGTCTTCTAGCTTACTTTCGCTTTCCTCATCCATTGAGGTATTTAGAGGCTGGCTAGCCTTACAGCCATCCCTGTATATAGTTATTCCCTTAACTCCTAAGTTCCAAGAAAGGATAGTAATATTTTTTATTTCTTCTACAGTAGCTGTTTTTGGCAGATTAACTGTTTTTGAAATAGCACCAGATATAAGCGGGGAAAGAGCAGCAACCATTTTAACATGGCCTTCAGGAGCTATAAATCTGCTTCCAGTTCCGCAGGTATTTGCAGTATCAAACACGGAATAATGTTCTTCCTTAAGATGGGGAGCGCCTTCGATCTTTCCGTCCACTAGCTTTTCGTACTCATAACCATCTTTCTCTACCTTTTCTGTTCTGGTTATATAATTTAATATATCCTTAATTTCTTGATTGCTGTATCCAAGATTCCTTAGAGATAGCTCTATAACTGGGTTTACAAGAGTCATAAAGCCACCACCGGCAAGCTTCTTATATACTATATGGCTAAAGAAAGGTTCTATGGAGGTAGCACCACAATCCATGGCAAAAGAAATTGTGCCTGTAGGTGCAACAACTGTAACCTGAGCATTTCTATAACCATTTTGCTTACCAGATTCTAAAGCATCTACCCATACATTTTTTAAGGTTTCACTAAAGGTATTTAAGCCCATGAGCTCAAGTAGATTATGATCTACCATATAAGGCTTAACATTAATATCAATAAAATCACCTTTGATTGAGCCAGCAGCAATAGCATGATTGTGTATTACTCTTAGCATATGATTTTTGTTAATATCATACATAGCAAAAGGTCCTACGGTTTTTGCCATGAGAGAAGATACATAATAGGATTGCCCAGTGAGGATTCCTGAGAGAGAGCTTGCAAGAGCCCTTGCTCTTTCAGAATCATAAGGAAGCCCCATTACCATTAAGAGTGAGGCTAAATTTGCTACTCCTAGGCCCGTTGTTCTAAAATTATAGGTCTTTCTTGCTATATCTTTGGTTGGGTACTGACCCCAATGAATGGAAGCTTCCAAAAGCAGCTGATTGAAAGATATAATATGTAAGTAGCCTTCCATATCAAAGGTGCTAGTCTTCTCATCGTAGAAATTATATAAGTTAATTGAAGATAGATTGCAGGAGGTATCATCTAAGAAAGCATATTCACCACACGGATTTGTGGAATTTAACTGATTATGCTTTGCAAAATAATCTCCATCCTCTCCACCAGGACAGGTATGCCATGCATTAAAGGTATCATTGAACTGTGGAGCAGGATCTGCACATTTCCAGGAAGATTCATTCATTAAATCCCAAAGTTCTTTGACTTTAACCTTTCTGTTTATGGAATCATCAAGCCTTCCTTTTAGCTCTATTTCGGAATCGGGATCCTTTTGAAGATCTATAACCTTCTGCATAAATTCATCAGATATTCTTATGGAGTTATTACTGTTTTGACCGGAAACGGTAGCATAAGCTTCTCCATTAAAATCAGAATCATAACCCATTTTTATGAGGGCTCTAACCTTATCCTCTTCCTTAGCCTTCCAGCTCATGAATTCTTCTATTTCAGGATGATCAATATCTATACAAACCATCTTAGCAGCTCTTCTGGTGGTTCCACCTGATTTGATAGCACCAGCATTCCTATCAAAGCCCTTCAGGAAGCTCATAAGTCCTGATGACACGCCACCGCCTGATAGCTTTTCACCTTCGGCTCTAAGGGCGGAAAAATTGGTTCCTGTTCCTGATCCACCTTTAAATAGCTTAGTTTCTGTAACAAATTGTTCTGATATGGAATGATCACCAAGAAGCTTATCTTCTACGGATACTATAAAGCAGGCAGATGCTTGAGTCCTAGTATAGTTATCTGGAGACTCTACAACCTTACCAAGCTTTTCGTCAAAGTAATAGTTTCCTTGAGGAGACCCTTTAATCCCATATTTTAAAGCGAGTCCTGTATTAAACCATTGAGGAGAGTTAGGAGCATATAGCTGAGCTAAAAGCCCATAAACCATTTCGTCATAGAATATGGAGGCTTCCTCTTCATTATTAATTATACCTTCTTCAATGAGAGCATCACGCCAAAAGCTCACAAGTCTATCTGCGACCATTCTCATGCTTTCTTCAGCACCGCTCTTTGTTGGGACACCAGCTCTCCTAAAATATTTAGAAGCTATTATGTCACAGGAATTTTGTGAATAATGAGCAGGGAATTCCAAGTCCTTCATTTCTGTTAAAGTCTTACCAGTTTTATAATCTTTTAAGAGAACGTCTATCTTTTTCCATTGAAACAAATCAAATACAGTTAAGGATTTATTATTTTCTAAATCCTTAGTATAATATCTTTTGAAAAGACTATGTATATCAGCCATTTAGCTACCTCCCAATTATTTGTATCACTATATATAGTGGTGTATAAAAACGTGTTACACTATATGTTGAATATAAAAATTATATATTATTTGAGGATATTATTCAATAAGTAAAAAATTTAAAAATACAGATATAAAGTTAGTTTATGTATAATTAATACTATTACCTTGTTATTTCGTAGCCTGGAAAAAATATTTAGATTGAGGTGGATTTTATGATAAAAAAATATAATGATATAGCTCCAAGTATATCTCCAGAAGCCTTTATAGCAGAAAATTCTGCGATAATTGGAGATGTTAATGTAGATAAGAATGCTAGCATTTGGTACGGTGCTGTGCTTCGAGGAGATGAAGAAAGTATTTTAATAGAAGAGGGTAGCAATATTCAAGATAATGTGGTGATTCATACGGATAAAGATAGACCTGTTTTTATAGGGAAAAATGTAACAGTAGGTCATGGTGCAATTATTCATGGATGTACCATCCTGGATAAAGTAATTGTAGGAATGGGAGCTATAATACTTAATGGTGCACATATAGGTAAAAATACTATTATTGGTGCAGGAACCCTTATATCAGAAAACAAGACTATTCCTGAAGGAGTATTGTGCTATGGTTTTCCGGCAAAGGTTATCAGAAAGCTGACTCCAGAAGAAATAAACAGTATTGAGAAATCTGCTGTTGAATATAGAGAAAAGGCAATTTTACATAAAAGGGAGGGAAGGGTATAAATATTTATTAGAATGCTACGATAAAATATATATATAAATTGAATTTCGTCTTAATTCATTTAATGACCTAGTTCAGGGAGGGGACATAGAGTGGAGATATCTTCCGTAAGGAAAGGAAACAGCATATCGGTAGACAGGAAGAAGGTTAATACAAAAAAAAGTTTCTCCCAGAGCTTTGACCTTGCTAAAGAAAGACGTAATGAGGATGAATTAAAGAAGAGCTTAGAAGAGATAAAGAAAAAAGGTAACCGGCTATCTATAACAAAATGCTATAGTGATGTAAAAGAATATAAAAGATTAATCCAGGAATATCTTAAAGAGGTATTAAAGTATATGTGCTCAGTAAATAAAGCTGTAAGCTTTTGGCAAACGCAATATTTTATTACAGTAGATACTATAGATGCAAAGCTTAGAGAGCTCACTGAGCTTTTGCTCAGCGAGGAACAGGAGAATTTAAAGGTAGCAGCTACCATTGAAGAAATACAAGGGTTAATAATAGATATATATAAATAAAAACTGCTGGGAAAGTTTATGCTTTCTACAGCAGTTTTTGTCGAGGAAGAGGCTTCAGCCCTTTTTTTATTTGTTTTTTTATTTGAAGGAGGAGAAGCTAGCATCAGAGGGCATTCGCCAGTCTCCTCTTGGAGATAGACTAACAG
>JAEXSY010000047.1 GCA_023440105.1 Bacillota bacterium | reverse complement strand
ATTGCATTCCTTCGAAGAATTCTATTCCCTTGCTGTCTTCTGTTAAAGTAACAACAGCCTTCTTCTGGTCTGCTCTCTTACCTACATGTACGCCAACTCTTTTAGTTTTTCCTAGGGTTCTCATAGTCTTAACGTCAGCAACCTTAACACCGAAAACTTCTTCAACAGCTTTCTTTATTTGAACCTTGTTAGCGCTTATGTGTACGATAAAGGTGTATTTCTTTTCAGCCATAGCTGTCATACTCTTTTCAGTTATAACTGGCTTTCTGATAATATCATGGCTTGTTAAGTTCATTATGCGTACACCTCCTCAATCTTAGATACAGCTTCCTTAGTTATTATAAGCTTATCGTATTTTAGTAAATCATAAACATTGATGTTATTAACAGGCATTACTCTAACACCTTCAATGTTTCTTCCTGATTTATAAACATTCTCGTTAGACTCTGCTGTAACTATTAAAGCCTTCTTAGCTTCAAAAGCATTTAACATGCTAACTATTTCTTTAGTCTTTGGAGCAGCAAGCTCTAAAGATTCTAGAACTATCATTTCATTATCTATAACCTTGCTTGATAAAGCAGATTTCATAGCAACTCTTCTCATGCTCTTAGGAAGAGAAGTTCTGTAGCTTCTTGGCTTTGGAGCAAATACTATACCACCATGAATCCATTGAGGGGATCTGATGCTACCCTGTCTTGCTCTACCAGTTCCTTTTTGTCTCCAAGGCTTTATTCCACCACCGGAAACCTCTGCTCTAGTCTTAGCAGATTGAGTTCCTTGTCTCTTATTAGCAAGTAAAGCAACAACTACCTGATGAAGTACATCTTGGTTCACTTCTGCACCAAATACCTTTTCTGCTAACTCAAAATCTCCAACTTTTTGTCCTTCTTTGTTAAATAATCCTACTGTAGGCATTCTGCATCCTCCTTTCTACCAGTATTAAGCTTTAACGCTATTTCTGATTACTACTACGTTTTTATTTGGCCCTGGAACTCCACCCTTTATAAGGATAAGGTTCTTTTCAGGAATAACCTTAACAACTTCTAGATTTAATACTGTTGTATTAACATGACCCATATGTCCAGGCATCTTTCTGTTCTTGAAGGTTCTTGATGGGTCAGAAGATCCACCCTGGGAACCAACAGCTCTATGGAACTTAGAACCGTGAGTCATAGGACCTCTCTTAGCATTCCATCTCTTGATAGTTCCTTGGAAGCCCTTACCCTTTGATAAACCGGAAACATCCACCTTATCACCAGCTTGGAATACCTCAGCTTTTATCTCTGCACCTACTTCATAAGTGCTGATATCCTCTAATCTGAATTCCTTTAAATGCTTCATGAAAGCAACACCAGCCTTAGCAAAGTGTCCTTTCTTTGGCTTGTTAACTAACTTTTCTTTAACAGTACCGTAAGCTACCTGTATTGCTTCGTAACCATCATTTTCTAAGGTCTTCTTTTGAACAACAACACATGGGCCTGCTTCTACAACTGTTACAGGAACAACCTTTCCAGCTTCATCGAAGATTTGAGTCATTCCGATTTTTTTACCTATTATTGCTTTTTTCATGTAGTTACACCTCCTAAACTAATTAGCGGACTGCTCTGCAGTCATAACAGTTCAATCTTGTATTAATTAAGTACTTAAGTACTAAAGTTTTATTTCGATATCAACGCCTGCTGGTAAGTCTAATCTCATTAATGCATCAACAGTTTTAGGTGATGGATTAACGATATCTATAAGTCTCTTATGAGTTCTGATTTCGAACTGTTCTCTAGAGTCCTTATATTTGTGAACTGCTCTTAAGATAGTGATAACTTCTTTATCAGTAGGTAGCGGTACTGGTCCAGTAACCTTAGCCCCTGTTGATTTAGCAGTTTCAACAATCTTTTCAGCTGATTGATCAAGTATTGAATGATCAAAAGCCTTTAATCTTATTCTGATTTTTTGTTTTGACATGTAATTTCCCTCCTTTTCTTGTACGCTTAACTTCTTACGCACACAGCGGATGTTCTGTAAACTGTTCCTGGTGTATCCTTCTATACAAGCATAAAAACACAACAATACAGACAACCCGTCGTCGGGTTCTAAGACCCTGACATACTCATCAAGAATTCCCCGGAAAGTTCGGCAACCTCTTGACTCATCGCTGTTTGCTACATAACTTCTATATTATACAATAAAACTATTTTCAATACAATAGTTTTTTTGCTTTTTTAGCCTGCTAACTGAGACCAAAAAAATATCTTTAGCTTTCCCCAAAAGCTCCTGAATCATTATATAATTATTAAGCCAAAACTGCAAGGATATTTTATTATTTACCATAATTTTTAATTGTAAACATTTGTTTTGAACTAAGAGGTAAAAAGTAAGAGCTAAGAGTGGAAAGAGCAGAGGTAAGAGATAAGAGCGAAGAGCAGTGAAGAGATAAGAGCAAAAGATAAGAGGTAAAAGGTAAGAGGTAATAGTTGAAAGAGCAGAGAAAAGAGAATAGATAATAGAGAAAAGATAAAAGCAGAGAAAAAAGAAAAAAGCAAAAGATAAAGAAATAAAGATAAAGGATAAGGGCTGAGAGATGTGAGGTGAGATTAGGTTTAGGGGGGTGGGATTGGATAGTATAAAACACCCTGAGGCTATGGCCGTAGCGTCAGGGTGTTTGTGTTTTCCTGCATTTTATTGTCCGATCTATGCAGGTTTTTTATCTATATATTTGTGTGTGTGTTGTGAAAATAATTTATAACTTTTAAATTTGTAACTTTTTATCTTGTAGTTTAAAACTCAGAAGCTGCAGCTCTTAATTTTAAACTTTTAAATTTAACTTTTTAATTTTCTATTCAGAACTATTCGTTCTAAATTTTAAATTTTAGATATTAAGCTTTATCTCTAATTTGAGATTACTCAACTATAGAAGTAACAACTCCTGAACCTACTGTTCTTCCACCTTCTCTGATAGCGAATCTTAAACCTTCATCCATAGCGATTTCAGTTATAAGCTCAACGTTCATGTCGATGTGGTCTCCAGGCATAACC
>JAEXSY010000039.1 GCA_023440105.1 Bacillota bacterium | reverse complement strand
TATTCTAGTGTATCCACCATTTCTTCCTTCATAACGTTTTGCTAAATCGTTAAATACTTTTTCAACGCAAGCTTTATCATTATGTAAAAATGCGTATGCTTTTCTTCTAGAAACTAAATCACCTTTTTTACCATATGTAATCATTTTATCTACAAATTTTCTTACTTCTTTAGCACGAGTTTCTGTAGTTTCAATAGATTCATTCATGATAACTGCTTTTGTTAAATTAGCAAGCATAGCACGTCTATGTTTATTGTCTCTACCTAATTTTCTATAAGCCATGTTTTCCTCCTATTAATATTAATCATCATCTCTAAAAGATAATCCCATTTCTTTAACTTTATCTAATACTTCTTTTAGGGATTTCTTTCCAAGATTTCTAATTTTCATCATATCGCTTTCTTTTCTGTTTACTAAATCTTGCATTGTATTAATACCTGATCTTTTTAAACAGTTATAAGCTCTAACTGAAAATTCCATATCATCTATTGATGTTTCAAGTGCTTTAACCTTTGGATCTTCATCTTGCTCAGTCATTAATCCTTTTATATCAGCTATACTATTAAGTTCAGTTAATATTTCAAAGTGTTCAATAATGATTCTAGATGCAAGTGCGATTGCTTCTTCTGGTTTCATAGCTCCATTAGTCCAAACTTCTAATATTAATTTATCATAGTTAGTTGCTTGACCAACACGAGCATCTTCAACAGCTATATTTACTCTTTCAATTGGAGAATAATTTGAATCTATAGCTATTACGCCTACTTTTGTATCTCCCATTAATTTTTTATTAGCTTCTGCTCTTACAAATCCACGACCGTTTGATACAGTCATTTCCATATTTAAGCTTCCACCTTTTACAATTGTAGCGATTTCTTGATCTTTATTAATTATTTCAACATCAGAAGGGCATTCAATATCACCAGCTGTAACAACACCTTCTTTGTCAGTAATTAATCTAATAACAGCATCTTCTTCTGTATGATTCTTAACTACTACATTTTTAAGATTCAAAACTATAGAAGTTACATCTTCCATAATTCCATCTATTGTTTGGAATTCATGCATAACCCCTTCAATTTTTACAGAAGTTATTGCTGATCCTGGTAAACTAGATAACATTACTCTTCTTAGTGCATTTCCTATTGTTGTACCAAATCCTCTTTCTAGAGGTTCTATTTCAAATTTACCGTAACTATTACTTTCAACATATTCTGTTACTTTGTATTGTGGTTTTTCAAATTTTATCATAAACACACTCCTTATCTATTATTATCCTCTTGGACGTTTTGGTGGACGACAACCATTATGTGGTACTGGTGTTACATCAGTAATTGATTGTATTTCTAACCCTTCAGTTGCTAGTGCACGAATTGCTGTTTCACGTCCTGGTCCTAAACCTTTAACTAATACGTCAACTTTTCTCATACCAGCATCATAAGCTTTTTTAGCTGCTGATTCTGAAGCCATTTGAGCTGCAAATGGAGTTGATTTTTTACTACCTTTATAACCAATAGCACCAGCTGATGCCCAACTTACTGCGTTACCTGCTTCATCTGAAATTGTAACGATTGTATTATTAAAAGTTGCTTGGATATGAACACAACCTGTTGGTATATTCTTCTTAACTTTACGTTTTCTTGCCTTATAAGCCATCTAAATAACCTCCTTATTATCTATTATTTCTTCTTATTAGCTACTGTTTTACCTTTACCTTTACGAGTTCTTGCATTACTTCTAGTGCTTTGTCCTCTAACTGGTAAACCTTTTTTATGACGGATTCCTTGATAAGATCCAATTTCCATTTTAGTTTTGATATTAAGACTAACTTCACGTCTTAAATCACCTTCTAGAACATGTTTATCTAATTGTTCACGAATTCTTGCTTGTTCATCTTCTGTTAAATCTTTAACTTTTGTGTCAACATTTACATTAGCTTCTTTTAATATAATCTTTGATAAATTTCTACCAATACCATATATATAAGTTAATGCTATTTCAACTCTTTTATTATTTGGAATATCTATACCCTTAAAACGTGCCATTTAATACACCTCCTATTAACCTTGTTTTTGTTTATGTTTTGGATTACTACAAATAACTCTCAAAACACCTTTTCTCTTAATTACTTTGCATTTATCGCAAATCGGTTTTACTGAAGCTCTAACTTTCATAATTTACCTCCATTATCTTTTATTCCA
Organism: Bacillota bacterium; assembly: GCA_023440105.1. GTDB lineage: Bacteria > Bacillota > Clostridia > Clostridiales > Clostridiaceae > JAEXZL01. The sequence goes on along the minus strand of JAEXSY010000039.1, from coordinate 2,157 downwards.
TGTTATACGCCCATGTGTTATATCTGCTGGGGATAATTCTAGGACAACTGTATCACCTGGTAAGATGCGAATATTGTTCATTCGTATTTTACCAGAAACATGAGCTTCTACAATATGTCCATTTGCAAGTTCAACCTTGAATTTACCTCCAGGTAATACGTCGATTACTTTTCCATCTACCTCGATTACATCATTTTTTGCCATTCTTACACTCTCCTAATTGCCCATAATATTATCTATTTGTGACTTCATTTCTTCAAATGTTCCATTATTAGAGATTTGATAAAAATTACTCATTTCTTTATAGTATTCTACAACAGGCATAGTTTTTTCTTTAAATAATTTATATCTATTTTCATATGTTTCTACTTTATCATCATTTCTTGTAGATAAAATATTTCCACATACTTTGCACTTATTATCTTCAATATTATCATTATATTTATTATAAACTTCATTACAGTTATTACATATAAGTCTTCCTGTAACTCTTTTTAATGCAATATCCTTATCTATATCTATAAATATTACTTTATCTAAAATGATGTTATGATTTTTCAAAATATCTTCAAAAGGTTTAATTTGTTCCATTAGTCTTGGGAATCCTTCAAACACAAAAGATGAACCTTTATTTTCTTCTAAAAAGTCTGAAAATAATTTATAGACAATATCATTATTAATAAACTCACCTTTACTGATAGTTTGCTTTAACAATTCGTTTTTTGTAGATTCTTCTCTTATAAGATTCCCTATAGACATATGAACCAAATTATATTTATCTCTCAAATATTTCGATGTTACTCCCTTACCTGCACCTGGTGCAGATATTAAAAGTACGTTACACATTAAAATCGCCTCTTATATTCTTTTTGTGTTAATACACTTTCAATTTGTTTATATGTTTCAAGTGCTACACCAACAACAATTAGTATTCCTGTACCACCAAGTGTTATATTTGCATTTTGAACATTTGAATAGTTTGAGAACACAATTGGTAATGCTGCAATAACTACTAGGAATAAAGAACCAAATGTAGTTATTTTAATAAGTACTGATTTAATGTAATTCTTAGTTTCAACACCAGGTCTTATTCCTGGAATGTATCCACCGTTTTTTTGCAAATTTTCTGAAATATCTGCTGGTCTAAATTGTAATAAAGTATAAATGTATGAAAATACTACAATTAATACTAAATATATTATTAAACCAACTGCAGAGTTATAATTTAAATAATTATTAACAAATTTAATATAACCCTCACTCATTATAAAATTTGCAAGTGTTTGTGGAATTGCGATTATTGCTGATGCAAATATTACAGGCATTACTCCTGCTGCATTTACTCTAAATGGTATATATGTTTGCTTAGCACCATATGCACTTGATGTTTTATTCGAATACTGAATTGGAATTCTTCTTTCCGATTCTTGAATAAATACAACGCCTATTACTATTGCAAAATAAATTGCTACATAAATAATGAATGAAATAATACCGATAAATAAATTATCATTACCTAAAACAAATGTTTTAAATGCTTCAGTCATCATATATGGAAGCCCTGCTACTATACCAGCCATAATTATTAAGGATAATCCATTCCCAACACCTTTCTGTGTAATTTGATCTCCTATCCATAATAAGAAAGCTGTACCTGCAGTTAATATAATTGCAACTTTAACATATGTAATAGCGTCTGATCCAGATCCTACTATACCAAGTGATAAGATAATACCTTGAATAAATGCTATTGCAATTCCTAAATATCTTGTTATTGTATTTAATTTTCTTCTTCCTGAATATCCTTCTTTTGCAAGATCTGTAAAATAAGGAATAATATTCATAGAAAATAATTGAATAATTATTGATGCACTTATGTAAGGCATAACACCTAGACCAAAAATAGATCCTCTCTTAAGTGCACCTCCACCTATAGAGTTTAGCAATTCTAGAAATCCTAGATTATCACTAAGCGACTTTGTATTTGGAATACTTATAGTTGTTCCAATAATAAATATTGCTAAACAACATAAAGTAAATAATATTCTTTTTCTTAATTCTTTATTTCTAGGTGTAAAAATTTGTTTGAATGTTGCAAACAACTTAAATCACCTCTGCTTTTCCACCATTCTTTTCAATTTTCTCTTTAGCTGTCTT
>JAEXSY010000431.1 GCA_023440105.1 Bacillota bacterium | reverse complement strand
CATTTTTAATGTATTTTTTCGCTATTTTAATATTTTCATTAACCTTATCTGAGCACCTAGAAGCACCTAAATTGAAACGTATTTCATCAAGACCAGCTTCAGCTAATGCTTTTAAGGTTTCTTCTGTTGCTAAAAGACCATTGGTATATAGATGCTGGTGTATTCCTGCAGCACTGAATTTCTTTATAACTGAATAGTATTTTTCAATTTCCATGAAGGGCTCTAAATAAACATAGGCAACTCCAGTGGGCTTCTTTTGGATGGAAAGAAGTAAATCAATATCCTTCTCATAAAACTTTGTGCCTCCAATTTCCCACATTCCTTCCCCAATAGGAGGAATATCCTCTAGCTGACCATAGTTGTAACAGAACTTACACTCTATATTACATTTATTAGTTTTCCTTACGGCACCTAGGCCAGTACCCAAAAGACAAGAACGGCATCCCTTTGAGAATTTACTATCATCCCCCACGAAAAGAGTTCTATTCTCCAAGGTTTTCAAACCCTTAATTTCCGACATTAGCTTATCATTTCTATGATCAATGGCTTCCTCGATTTGCGCAAAGGTAGAGTAAACTATCTCCTGCTGCTTTGTCATCAGTTCCTGATCCTCTGGCAGCATTGAAAAAAACTCAAACCACATAAGTGCATCCTTTTTTGAAATTTTCATTACGTATCCCCCTAATTGGTGACAGGCACATGAGTTATGACTTATGTGCCTGTCACATCTTTTTTATCAATTTAGTTACTGCTGATTGAGAAATTCCGATGAATTCCCCTATTTCTTTAAGTGTATATTTATATTTTAATGCTTCGTTGATATATATCAACTTTAAATTCATTAAATGGCGTTTTCTTGAGTCAGTCTTAATTAAGTTATAATCCTCTTCCCTCAGTACTATACCACTGATTATCTCATCTAAGCTTTTTCTGTCAGGTTTAATACTTTTTATATCTTCAACAGTAATATTCTCAAAGGAAATATCGGGAAACATATTTTTAATATCTTTGAAATCAGTATTATTATGGATCTCCTCAAGACTCTCCATAAGCTGAAAATATCTCTTCCTTGCTTCGAAACGCCTTATGGAGAGTATCTTCAGCATCAGATCAATGTTTACAAAGGATTTTATCCCTCTTCTATAAAAGAAATCACTGCTCCATCTATATTTACTCACAGCATCGCACATATTTGCTCTCACTGGATTTCTATGGATGTATCTAAGAAGCCATATGAGGTAAGCATGGTCATCAACTACCTTACTATTATATCTTTCCTCAAAAACATGGCCTGTTCTTTCCCGTCTGTAATTATAAAACTTACTGTATGTATTATTAATTCTGTGCATTACCTTGCTTAGGGCAGCTTCATTAGTCCTTATAATCATATGATAGTGATTATCCATAATCACATATGCAAACAACTCATAATTATATATGGCCATATGTTCTTTAATTTGCTTTAAAAAGTAGCCTTTTTCAACGGGATCACGGAATATATGCTCTCTATTATTTCCTCTTTGAAACACATGGTAAATGGCTCCCTGAAACTCTAATCTTGGTTTTCTAGTCAATGGTATCACCTCATGGATGATTATTGCCTCTTCACCTCAATTTATTCAATAAGTCATAACTCAAGTGCCTGTCACCCGCGAATCATCATCTTTATATACCCTGGCAAGACCTTCATAGAGCCGATGCCTATCCTATAAAGGGTTGAAAACCCAAATCGCTTTATCATATATGCGCTGCTATTACATCTTAAGTTTATAAATAGCAGGGTTTTAATAATTTCATAATAGTACCTTCTTAGAGATATCTTTGAAGGCTTAATGGATACCTTGCTAAAGCTCCATTTCTCAAATTCATCTTCCCTTATGAGCAGTCTATCCTTATATTGATTATATAAGGGCAGATTAGGAAATGGAGTGAGAGGACTGAAGGTTGATATTTCTGGCTTTAGCTTGGCTATATAGCTTCTAAAGGCTTTAAACTCCTTTGTGTCCCAGTCAGGATGCAGCATAAAAGAAGCCCAGCAATCCAGCCCAATATCCTTAAGTATTTTCGCTGCCTTGAAGCTGTCACTAACAGTGGATTTCTTTTTATAGTTTATAAGCTCCTCCTCATTAAAGGTCTCATAGCCTACAAGCACTGCTTTTAGTCCATTTCTAGCAACTCTTTCTACCGTCTCTGGATGTGAGATTATGCTATTTACACTGGCATAACAAATAAAATTCTTCTTTATGTTGTTAGCCTCCAAGAGGTCACAAAGCCTTTCCAGCCTATCCTTATTATTTAAAAAGTCATTATCATATATCATAATGCTTGGCTCTTGAATATCCTTAATCTGCTGAACAATACATTGAAGATCTATATCCTGTTCATCAGCTCCTTCAATCCTCCATCTTAAGCAGAAATCACAGTGTTTACTGCAGCCTAAGGAGGTCTGCATTATTGCACAGGGCTTAAAGCCTAGATAGCTATAGTGCTTTCTATACTTTTCTGTGGAGCTTCTATCTGGGACAATATACTCATTTCTCCCGAAGACTTCTAGAGACTTATATCCTTGAGCTCTGCTATAAATTCCTTCTATCAGAGGTGGAGCTTCATTATTGGAGAGATATTTAAATAAACTAGTTAAATTGCTTCTGGTGGTATACTTAAATACATAATCGATATTATCATCAAAGAAGGCCTTTGTATTTAAGAAGGCTTGGGTTCCCCCTGCTAAGGTTATTATATCCTTGTTGAGCTCCTTAGCCTTTCTGGCAATTTCCTTAACCATATTTACATCTATACATAGGGAGGTTATCCCCACCACATCAGGTCTAAAGCTCTTAAAGGTTTCTTCAAAGCTCTCACAAGGAACCATTAAATCTAAAATCTGAACATCATGATCATCCTTCAGTATCGTATATATAATTTCAAGACCTATAGGCTCAGCATACATAAACTCTCCTAAGGTAATGGCTTGTTTTATTCTAGGTGGTCGAACTAGCAGTACTTTCAACTTATTACTCAACGAAACTCACCTCAATTTTTTAATAAGTAATACTCATGTGCCTGTCACCAACAAGGTCACCTATATTATGTTTGGTGTTATCCTCTGCTTAATCTGATACCTATAAAACAAATTAATCCCTAAATAAAACACATACATAAACGGTTTTCTAAGAAAATTCCTATTAAACAATGTCCGGTTAAATATGCTTTTCAGGGTAAATACCTCGTTGTATAGGTCCCAGTAGGCTTTGGTTAGCTCCTCTGGAGTCATGTTTTTAGGTATGTGAACTGCTTCTGTACCATTGTAGGAGTAGATATTTTTGTTGTATATCCTATTTTTTCTTTTCATTTCCTTGTAGAATACAGTGCCGGGTATGGGTGTAAGTATATAAAATCTTGGAACTACAATCTTATTATCTTCTATGAATTTTGCCGTTGCTTTTATGGATTCTAGGGTGTCTCCATCGGCACCAACTACCATTTCCGTGGATAGGTCTATTCCATGACGGCTTATATTTTTCAGAAGTCTTCCGTACTCATTGGGATCCGCCCAGCTCTTTTGCATGGAGTCTAAGCTTTCCTTGGAGACACTTTCTAATCCAAAGCTTAACGCTGTGCATCCGCTTTCCGCTGCAATTTTAAGGAGCTCGTCATCCTCTCCTATCTTTACGGAGCATTGGGAAAGCCACTTCATATTTAGCTTTTTAATTTCCTTACATAGTTCAATCATGTAAGCTCTATCGGAAAGTATATTGTCATCTAAAAGCAAGAACTTATTAAAGCCCAAGGATTTTATGTGTTTTATATCCCTAATAACCTCTTCAATGCTTCTTCTATAATATTTAGTTTTGTATAAGCAGTATACAGAACAAAAGCTACAGGTGTTGGGACAGCCTCTACCAGCTTGTACTGGCAGGAAATCTCCTATATTTTTATTTATAATCAGATCAAACCTAGGCAGAGGATATTCTAGCTTTGTAAGGGTCTTTTCATAAAAATCCTTTAATTCTCTCTTTTCTATGTCCTCTAAAACAGTTCTCCATACACCTTCCCCATCGCCAATAACCACGGCATCGCAATATTTCTTACCTTCCTCTGGCATTAAGCTCACCATATAGCCTCCAAGAATAACTATCTTACCTCTCTTTTTAAACTCCTTGGCTATTTCTATGGTTCTCATAACAGCATGACCCATGCTGCTTATGGCTATTACATCAGCATCAGTGTCAAAATCCACATCCTCAATGGTTTCTAAACATATTTCACACTGCCAATCCTCTGGAGTCAGTGCAGCCAATACCGGTAAAGCTAAGCCCACAAAGTACAGCTTATTCTTTTTAATTAAATTTCCCTTATAATCGTAGGGGGTAGGCTGAATGAATAATATCTTCTTATTCACTTAAAACACCACTTTCTTATAGAGATTTCACTACACTTTTAACAAACTTACCGGCAGCCTTCATTATATAATTTATATCTATATAATCATAAACACCCTTCTTCTTACCAAGGAGAGCAATCTTTATTGTCAGCTTATAAAACTCTAGATAAAAAGCCTTTCGAGACATGTTCTTTGGCTCCAACACAAGGTGAAGGAAGTCCCAATGCTCTATATTATCAGTAATGATTTCATCCTTATACTGGTGAAAAATATCCGTTCCAGGAACAGGAGTAAAAATAGAAACGGTGGAATAATGAAGATCTCTGTCCTTTATCCATTTATAAAGCTTATCAAAATCTTCTTTTGTATCATCAATATTCACAATAAATAATGCTATGCAATCAATGCGGTATTTCTTCAGTATATTTACGCATTGCTCATTAAAATCCTTGGAGGTTGCCTTTGTATAGGAATCCAGGGCACAATCATCTATAGCCTCGAGGCCTACAATGATTGCCTTAGTTCCAATAGCTGCTAGCTTCCCTATTAGCTTCTCATTATTAACTATAAAATCAGCCCTGCTGTAAAATATATAATTCTTCTTAATACCATTTTCTTTTATCAACTCTATAAATCTATTAACACGCTCTATATTTAAAAGAAAGGTATCATCAACTATATGGATATTATCGCAGTCTATACCTTCAATCTCCTCTACCACCTTCTCAATAGACCTAGCTGCATAATGCCCATTATTAACCTTTCTACAGAAGCAGAAATTGCACTGATAAGGACAGCTAAAAGCAGTTTTCACTATGGCACAGGGAGTGAAGCCTAAATATCTATATTTATCTTTATTCTCATTAAAGTGGCTTCTATCAGGAATGGGTAGCTTATCAGGGTCTATTGATAATGGCTTATTCTCATACCAACTGCCATTCATTCTATAGCAGATACCTGCAATATTACCTAATTTCTTTTCATAACCATTGTCCACTAACTTTATAAGCTCCTTAAAAGGCTCCAATGAGCTGCTTCGAACTATAAAATCTATAGTATCCACGTAAAGCCTTTTATAATTAACCTCTGCATGAACACCGCCCACCATTACCTTTATATTAGAATCATGATTTTTAATTATCCTTGAGTACTGAATAATCATAGGCTCTTGTGTTATATATCCGGTGATTGCTACCATATCAGGATTAAAGCTCTTCAAAGTCTCTTCCAGGCTTCTCTCATCAAATAAGCAATCAAGTATCTCGCAATTGACCTTTTCTTCACGAGCAGCAGTATATAGATATTCAAGCTCTAAAGGCTCAAGGTTAATTAAATTTATACTTGCAACGACACCTGAAGATTCAGCTCTCACTAGCAGTAATTTCATAAGCTTTCACCTTTCCCTATCCTCTAAGGATTTTGCCAACATACTGCATGGTAATTCTAAAGGCTCCTACGGATAGCTTTATATTTTCAATAAGTCCATATTTCTTAATCATCTTCATTACATTCACTGGATTCATAGTGACCTTGTAATATAGCTTTACAATATTCCAGTAATAATTCCTTATGGATATTTTTGAAGGGGCTACAGTTAAATGTGCCAAGTCCCACTTTTCATATTCCTCTCTAGGAATTATAAGTTTGTCCTCATATTCTTCAAAAAGCTTAGTGCCTGGGAGAGGAGTAAAGGGTTGAAGATTGATAAATTTAATATCAATTTTTCTGATCCATTTATATAATCTATCAAAATCTCTGCCATCCCAATCCACTCCAAGAATTAAGGTTCCATAGCATTCAACATCATATTTCTTCAGTATATCTATAGTCCTTTCATTGATAGCAACGCTGCTCTTTTTGTTATATTTTTTAAGTTCCTCCTCGCTGCTGGACTCTAAGCCTACTATTACAGCTCTAAGACCACAGGATGAGAATTCCTTTATAATATCCTCATTTTCTGCAATAAAATCTGACCTTCCATAAATGAGAAAGTTCTTATGAATATCATTTTCCTTTAATAAAGTGCAAAAATCCAAAAGCCTTTTCCTATCAACCAGAAAATCATCATCTACAATATAAAGCTCTCTTTCCTCTATATCCTTAATTTCATCGATTATGTCCTGAAGGTCTCTCACAAAATATTTGCCATCGGTTATTTGCCTACAAAAGCAAAAGCTGCATTGATAAGGACATCCAGAGGAGGTCTTAATAAGGGCACAGGGATTATGAAACATGTAGTAATATTTTTCTCTATATCTAGAAACCAAGCTTCTATTGGGCCTTGGATAATTAAAGGTAGTCTCTTTAATACATCTACCC